>JBOGIC010000295.1:0-11448 GCA_050744985.1 Acidimicrobiales bacterium | reverse complement strand
GAACCCTCGTGCGCAGGAGTAGCGGGAGCAGGCGAATCTGGCTGGCGATTCTGGCGGGCGTCAGCGTGTTGGCAGTGGCATGTTCGGGCGGCGGAGGCGACACCGCCGGCGACGACCCCACCGACATCGGGGCCGGCTCGGGTGAACGCAACGTCAGCTTCAAGGGGGCCGGCGGCCTCAAGCTGGCGGGCACGCTCGCGGTCCCGGAGAAGCCGGTCGGGGGCGGGGTGGTGATCCTCTCCGACTACGGCAACATCGACCGCAACGGCGTGCTGGACTCGGCGCCGGTCGACCCGCTGTACGCCGACATGAGCAAGTCGCTGGTCGCCGCGGGCGTGCCGACGTTGCGCTACGACCGGCGGGCGATAGGTGAGAGCAAGCTCGACAGCGGCGCCCGGCTGACCTACGACAACCTGGTCGACGACGGCAAGGCGGCCGTCGACTTCCTCGGCCAGCGCGCCGACGTGGGCAAGGGCGGGGTGGTCGTGGTCGGCCACAACGCCGGCGGGCTGATGGCCCTGCGCGTCGCCGCCGACCCGAAGGTGAAGGCCGTCGTGCTGGTCTCGACGCCGGGCCGGCCGGTGGTCGACGTGATGGCCGAGTTGTTCACCCAGGTGTACGGCGCGCAATCGGCCGCCCAGTTCCGCACGATCGTGGCCGACTTCCTGGCCTCGGGGAGCTTGCCCGGGCCCGAGGCCATCCCGCCGCAGTTCCAGACCGTCCTCGGTCAGGGCCAGGGCGACGTGCTGAAGGGGCTGTTCACCGTCGACCCCGTCACCGACGCCCAGCAGGTCAAGGTGCCGACCATGGTGCTCGTCGGTGCCCAGTCCATAACCGTGACCAAGCTCGACGCCGACCGGTTGTCGCAGGCCATCGGTAGCGGGGCGACGGTCGCGGTCACCAAGACCGGCCCGACCCTGCGCGAGGTCCCGCCGGATGCCGGCCCGGTGGCCTTCGTGGCCGGCAACGACTCGACCCACCTGTTCGGCGCCCGCAACGTCACCGACATCCCGCGCGACCAGGACGCCGTCAACCAGGTCGTGTCCTTCGTCACCAGCAAGCTCAGCGTCCGCTGACCCCCCCTGCGTTTGATTCGCAGAACAGGGGTCTCAGAGCCCTAATGGCGCGGATCAAACGGGGGGTTTAGGGCTCGGTGATGGCGCCGCGGTCGGCACCCGTCACGAGGCGGGCGAACTTGGCGAGCACGCCGGTGGTGTAGCGGGGCGGGGGGATCTTCTGGTCCTGGCGGCGGCGAGCGAGGGTGGCGTCGTCGACCAGGAGGTCGATCGTGCGGGCGTGGGCGTCGATCACGATGCGGTCCCCGTCGGCGACGAGCCCGATCGGCCCGCCGTCGACCGCTTCGGGCGCGACGTGGGCCACGCAGAACCCGTGGGTGCCGCCGGAGAACCGCCCGTCGGTGACGAGGGCGGCGTCGCTGCCGCGGCCGGCGCCCTTCATCGCCCCGGTGACCGCCAGCATCTCCTTCATGCCCGGGCCGCCCTTCGGGCCCTCGTAGCGGATCACGACCACGTCGCCGGGCTGGATCCGGCCGGCGAGGATCGCCTCCATGGCGAACTCCTCGCCCTCGAACACCCGGGCCGTTCCGTCGAAGCGCAGGTTGTCGAGGCCGGCGACCTTCACGACCGCGCCGTTCGGCGCGAGCGAGCCCCGCAGGATCGCGATGCCACCTTCGGCGTGGATCGGGTCCGACAGCGGGTGCACGACCGAGCCATCGGGCGCCGGCGGGTCGAGGGCGGCCAGGTTCTCGGCGACGGTGCGGCCGGTGACGGTCAGGCAGTCGCCGTCGATGAGCCCCGCCTCGAGCAGCTCGCGCATGACGACCGCGATGCCGCCGATGGCGTCGATGTCGACCATGTGATAGCGGCCGTGCGGTTTGGTGTCGGCGATGTGGGGCACGCGCCGGCCGATCCGGTTGAAGTCCTCCAGCTCCAACTCGACCCTCGCCTCGTTGGCGATGGCCAGCAGGTGGAGCACCGCGTTGGTCGAGCCGCCGACGGCGTGTACCACGGCGATCGCGTTCTCGAACGCCGCCTTGGTGAGGATCTGGCGGGGCCGGATCCCGGCCTCGAACAGCCGCACCACCGCCGCCCCGCTGGCGTAGGCGAGGTCGTCGCGCCGGCGGTCGACGGCCGGGGCCGACGACGATCCGGGCAGGCTCATCCCGAGCGCCTCGGCCACCGAGGCCATGGTGTTCGCCGTGAACATGCCAGCGCACGACCCCACCGTCGGGCAGGCGTTGCGCTCGATCAGGGCCAGCTCGTCGGCGCTGAGCTGCCCGGCGGCGTGGGCGCCGACCGCCTCGAACACGCTCACGATGTCGAGCGCCTCGCCGTGCGCACCCCGCCCCGGGAGGATCGTGCCCCCGTAGAGGAACACGCTGGGCACGTTGAGCCGGGCGGCGGCCATCAGCATGCCGGGCAACGATTTGTCGCACCCGGCGAAGGTGACCATGGCGTCCATGCGCTCGGCGTGCATCATGCACTCGATGGAGTCGGCGATGATCTCCCGGCTCACCAGCGACGCCCGCATCCCCTCGTGCCCCATCGAGATGCCGTCCGACACGGCGATCGTCATGAACTCGATCGGGAACCCGCCGGCCGACCGCACGCCCACCTTGCACCGTTTGGCCAGCCGGTCCAGCGACATGTTGCAGGGCGTGACCTCGTTCCAGCTGCTGGCCACGCCGACCTGGGGCTTCGACCAGTCGTCGTCGGTCATGCCGACGGCTCGCAGCATGGCCCGGGCCGGCGCCCGCTCGTAGCCCTGCGTGACCTCCCGGCTCCGTCGCTCGCTCTCGCTCATCAGTCGATGCTCCCACACGGCTCCCGGCGGCGGTATCAGCGAGCACCGCGACGCGCTCTGCTCCAGCGGTGGGAGACTGCGACCATGGCGGCGGGGCGATGAGGCCAACCCAGGGAGGTCAGGCCTGAATGGCCGACGCGGCGCCCATCCGCGTTGTCATCAGCTACCGGCGCGACGACTCCGCCGGCTACGCCGGGCGCCTCTATTCCGATCTGGTGGACCGCCTCGGCGAGGACTCCGTGTTCATCGACATCGACAACATCGACGTCGGCCTGGACTTCGCCGAGGTGATCTCGACCGCCATCAAGTCCTCCGACGTCTTGATCGCCATCGTGGGCCCGACGTGGCTCAGTGCCGCCGACAAGCGCGGGCGCCGCAAGGTGGACAAGTCCGACGACTTCGTACGCCTCGAGATCGAAGGGGCGATCAAGCGCAAGCTGCGGATCATCCCCGTTCTCGTGCAGGACGCGGAGATGCCATCACCCGAGGACCTACCGCCGTCGATGGCGACATTCGCCCGCAGGAACGCGCTGGACCTGTCGAACAAGCGGTGGCGCACGGATGTCAACGCGCTGGTCCAGCTGCTGGACGACATCGCACGCGAGAAGGCGGAGCGACGCAAAGGCCAAGAGGTGGCACGCAAGCCCCGCCAGCCGTCCTCGCCGCAGAAGACCGAACCGTCCCTCCCGGACCCGTCCGCCGCGCAGGAGGCACAGCGCCGCCAGGCGGAACAGGCGGCACAGGCGGCACAGGCCGAACGCGAGCGCCGGTGGGCCGAGGAGCAAGCGCGGCGGGAGCACGAGGCACAGGTGGCGCCGGATCCGCCCCGGTGGCCGGTCGGCGCGCCGGCAAGCACTCCGCGAGCCACGGCGCCGGACCGGCCCAGTCGCAGCACGCCGTGGCTGATCGGCGCAATGGCGGGCGTCGTCGTGCTCGCCCTCGTCGGCGTGCTGCTCGCCCTCAACTCGGGCGGAGGCGGCCCGTCGACGACGACCACGGTCACCGTGCCAGGCAACATGGACTGGACCGACTCGGGAGTCGTCCTCAGCGCCGGCCAGGAGGTCGAGATCGTCGCCAGCGGCATGGTCGACACGAACTCCGACAACCCGAACGACACGTTCCGCGATGCGGGGCCGGACGGCATTGCCACCGAGAAGGGCGGCGACAACAACATCGTCAGGGCGGAGGGCCACGGCGGGCTGATCGGCCGGATCGGCCCGTCGGGCGAGCCCTTCGCCGTCGGAGCGCGCACCACATTCCAGGCCGGCCCGGACGGCAAGGGCGTGGGCAGGCTGTACCTGGGCATCAACGACATCATCGTCACGAACAACAGTGGGGCCTTCGCGGCGATCGTCACGGTGAAGTGATCGGCGCCGGCAAACGAGGCGCATCACTGGTTGAGACGGTTCGCGCCACCACGTCGGCACCATCGACCAATCGCGCGGCCGTGAGCCGTCCAGACGGTGTGAACTGGTACTCACCGGGGAGGGGGAAGTCGTCCGCGAGCGCATGCACCGCGTGTTCGAGCTCCTGGACCGATTGTGGCTCCCGGGCGTCGGGCTCGAAGCGGAGGGCCTTCTCTACGAGGTGACGCCAGTGGCGTGCCGTCTCAGCGTCGAGTGGCGGCCCGTCGGCACCAAGGAAGAGCGACGGATCATGCACGAGCTCGAAGTTGTCGGATCCGGCGATCACCTTCGGGGCCCGGTACCGCCGGACCTCGCCCACGAGCTGCCCGCCGAGGAGCCGGCCGATCATCCGGGCGACCGGGTACACATCGGCCGCCGGCGTGAGCGGCAGGCCCAGCACCTGTTCGGGGGCCGACCAATTCGGCGTCCACCCCGGGGACGGATGCCCGGGAGTCACGTCGAACGAGTCGATGAGGACGACCCCATGCTCGGTTGCGAGGACGTTGTGCGGTTTCAGGTCGCCATGCAGCATCCCGGCGTCGTGAAGTTCGCCCACGGCCTTCGCCACCGCCGCGAGGAGCCGGACGATCGTCTGCCGCCGGACGACCACCCGCGTGTCCGCGGCGAAGGCTCCGGCCGGGTCGCGTGCGACCCCGGCCAAGTCCTTCCACAAGCGGTCGGGAACCTCGCGCAACGGGTACCGCCGGGTGCGGTCGGGCGAGCGGAGTTCGAAGTCGGCGTCCCCGAAAGCATCGAGGGCGCTCTCGAAGTAGAAGGGCCGCCACTCGACCATGGCGCCGCCGGAACGGCCGACCGAGTACACGGCCCCGTCATCAGGGGAGACTCCGAGGAACCGGTTGCTGCCCCCGCTCGATTGCAGTTCCCAGGTCGGGCCGGCGGCGGGCGGCGCCAGAGACGCCATCGAATGCCATACCTGCACGCTCCCGCCACGGTCCAGGAACGCGGGCTCGGCCGTGGCCGCATCGCCCCCTCGGTGAAACGGCGCCCGCGCGCTGCTCGCACGCCGGTCGAGAAGCGCCGCCAGCATGGAAATGAAGGGCCCGGAGAGCGTGAAGGGCGGGACGAATAAGTCGCGCACCTCACCGCTGCGAAGCCGCACCGGAACCAGCTGGTCGGCCGCCCAGGTTGCCGTTGCATACTCTTCGAGCGACTGGCGGAACGTCTGAAGCATCGCCACGGGCGAGGGTTGCGTCGGAGAGCTGACGGCGCGGGCGAGTTGTTCGAAGAGCCCTGACAGGTCGCGGCTCCGACGCACATCCAACAAGAGCGGAAGACCATCTTCGGCGGTCCCGAGCTGCACGAGGAGGTCCGGCGCGACCGTGAGGCGGCGGGCAACCGAGACGTCGGGCACCGGGCCGAGCAGCCTGTCCCCGGAACCGCCTCGACCGCGGCGTCGCTCACGCAGGAGTGCCAACGCCTGCGTCACCTGGACCGCAAGGTCTTCTGGAGTCCTGAAGAGCTTCCGTGTGACCTCGGCCTCGATCAGCGCTTTGAACGCGCCCAACCGGTCTCGCGCCTCCCATTCGACGTCGTGCGGGGGCCACGGCACGCTCCCGTCCAAGAAGAACGCGAGGACCGGGACGCCGGCGCCGCGCGCCGCTCTGTATTCGAGCTCGGTGACGCTGTGCTCCGACCCCTCAGGCACATAGCCGTACCGGTGGGCGAGGATGAAGATGGCAACGTCGGCGTTGCGCACCCGATCGAGGGACTGGGTCGCGCCGCTGCGCTCGTCGGCCGACCAGAACACCATGTTGTCCGCATGGAGATCGAGACCCTGGATCGCGTCGTGTGTCGCCTGCCGGTGTTCCTTCAAGTCCTCGAAGGTCGACGAGATGAAGATCCGCATCTCCGGGGCCACCCTGGCAATCCTAGGTTTGCTGGGTCTTCGCGGGCGGTCCGGTCGGGCGTGGGATCGGCGGCGTCGGCGGTGCCGGTTACGTGGAACGAAGCCCTAAGCTCACTCGACGGTTGTTGAAGTCCTGATTGGGAAAGGAGTCGGTCGTGATCGCAATGACAGTCTGGCTGGCGCCGGTGCGGAACGCGGCCTGGGTTGCGGCCCAGTGCGGGCACGCGTAACCCGGTGGATCTCCGAGACCTCGTCGCCGACGAGCTGACCGCCGCACGCCACCGATCACTCGGCCTGCTCGAGCCCCTCCGGGATGAGGATCTCAAGCGCCAGATCTCGCCGATCATGTCGCCGCTGGTCTGGGACCTGGCCCATGTCGGCAACTACGAGGAGCTGTGGCTTCTCCGGGAGGTCGCCGGGGCGTCGCCGCTGGATGCCTCGCTCGACTCGATGTACGACGCCTTCCGCCACCCGCGGAAGAACCGTCCCTCGCTCCCCCTCCTCGGCCCCGTCGAGGCGCGCCGCTATGTCGGCGAGGTACGGGGCCGGGTGCTCGACACGCTGGAGCGGGTCGAGTTCGGCGAAGGACCGCTCACCTCGGAGGGGTTCGTCTACGGCATGGTCATCCAGCACGAGCACATGCACGACGAGACCATGCTGGCGACCCTCCAGCTGATGGAGGAGGCCGCCTACCATCGCGTCGCCGCGTCGCCGCCGGCGGGCCGCGCACTTCCGGAGGCGGAACGACTCGTTCCCGGTGGCCCGTTCACCATGGGAACGGATGAGGTGGGCTGGGCGTACGACAACGAGCACCCGGCGCACGAGGTCGACGTGGCGCCGTTCTGGATCGACACCGTGCCGGTGACCAACGCTCGTTACCGCGAGTTCGTCGACGACGGCGGCTACCAGGACGAGCGCTGGTGGGGGGACGAAGGCTGGGCCTGGCGGTGCGAGTACGGCATCGAGCACCCGCAGTTCTGGCGCGGCGAGGCGCGGGTGCGGTTCGGAGTCGTCGAGTCTCTGCCGCCCGACGAGCCGGTGCAGCACGTCTCGTGGCACGAGGCCGACGCCTACGCCCGATGGGCCGGCAAGCGCCTCCCCACCGAGGCCGAGTGGGAGAAGGCCGCCGCCGGCGTCGACATCGAACACGCCAACCTCGGGCAGCGCCATCTCCGGCCCGCGCCCGTCGGGGCCTACCCCGACGGCGCGAGCCGCTTCGGCGTGGAGCAGCTCATCGGCGACGTCTGGGAGTGGACATCATCCGTCTTCGGCGCCTACCCGGGATTCACCCCGTTCCCGTACAAGGAGTACTCCGAGGTGTTCTTCGACTCCGGCTACAAGGTGCTGCGCGGCGGATCGTGGGCCACGCACCCGAGTGCGGTGCGCGTCACCTTCCGCAACTGGGACTTCCCGATCCGTCGCCAGATCTTCGCCGGCTTCCGATGTGCGAGGGACGCCTAGTGCTGCCCGGTCGCCCCATCAAGCCGTCCATCGAGGTGTACCTCACCCGTGACGACATCCGGGCGGCGTTGGAGGACGACGTGCGGACGGGTCTCACCTCGACGTCCCGTGAGTTGCCGCCCAAGTGGTTCTACGACGACCGGGGCAGCGCGCTGTTCGAGCGCATCACGCGCCTGCCGGAGTACTACCTGACGCGTGCCGAGCGGCGCATCCTCAACGAGCGGCGCCACGAGGTCGCCCCGTTCAGCGGCGCCGACACGGTCGTGGAGCTGGGTTCGGGCACGTCGGAGAAGACCCGCCTGCTCCTCGATGCCTTCACCGACCGCCGCCAGCTGCGGCGGGTCATCCCCTTCGACGTGAGCGAGATGACGCTGCGCCGGGCGTCGGCGGCCCTGGCCGAGGAGTACGCCGGCGTCGAGGTCAAAGCCATCGTGGGCGACTTCGACCACCACCTCGGCGAGATCCCCGGCGGGGGCCGGCGCCTGATCGCCTTCCTCGGCAGCACGATCGGCAACTTCCCGCCCAAGGCGCGGGCCGAGTTCCTGGCCGCCCTCGCCTCGGGGATGGAGACCGGCGACAGCCTGCTCCTCGGCACCGACCTGATGAAGGACCCGGCCCGGCTCATCGCCGCCTACGACGACGCCGACGGGGTGACCGCGGACTTCAACCGCAACGTCCTGCGGGTCGTCAACCGGGAGTTGAAGGCCGACTTCGCGTCCGAGCGGTTCGCGCACGTGGCCCTCCTCGACGAGGAGGAGGAGTGGATCGAGATGCGGCTGCGCTCGGACGGCGACCAGCACGTGTCCGTGGCCGCCCTCGAGCTCCGCGCCGACTTCGCCGACGGCGAGGAAATGCGCACCGAGATCAGCGCCAAGTTCCGCCGTGACCGGGTGGAAGAGGAGCTGGCACAGGCCGGCCTCGCCCTCGCGCGGTGGTGGACCGACGAGCCCGGCGACTTCGCCCTCTCGCTGTCCTTCAAGGAGTGAACAGCCCGCGCCCATTGCCCCCTGTGAGGGCCATGGGCGCGGGCTGAAGCGTTATCGCTTGAGGCGCCGGAGGGCCGAGACCCACACGTTGGCGAGGCCGCCGCCGATGGCCTTGACGATCTCCGCCGGGCCCCACTTCTCGGGACCGACGACCGCCGTGCCGGCACGTGCGCCGCCGGTCGCCGTGACCGGACGGCCGCTACCGATCAGCAACAGCAGTCCGAGCACCACGCTGATGGCCGACAGCACGACCAGGGGTTGTATGTCACCGCCGGTGCGGGGCAGAGGCGTGACGATGAGGATCGTGGTCGTGGGCGCGGTCGTGGCGACGGTCGGGCTCACGTTCGTGGTCGAGGTCGTCGTGCTGACGATCGTCGTCGACGTGGTCGGGCCGGTGGTGGTCGACGTGGTCGGGCCGGTCGTGGTCGACGTGGTCGGGCCGGTCGTGGTCGAGGTGGTCGGGCCGGTGGTCGTGGAGGTGGTCGGGCCGGTCGTGGTCGAGGTGGTCGGGCCGGTCGTGCTGGAGGTGGTCGGGCCGGTCGTGGTGGAGGTGGTCGGCTGGACCAGGACGTCGGGGCCCTGCACGGCGCAGCGCGACTCGGCGAGGATCACATCGAGGACGGCGGTGGGCAGGAGCGGCGACGGCAGCAGCTGCACATGAGCACCCCGCACGATGATGCTGGTCGAGCCGGGACCGTCGACGACGATCTGCTCGTTCAGGATGACCGACAGCACACCCGGCACGACGATCTGCGTGTTCGGCGCGATGGGGCCGTTCAGCAGGGTGTTCGTCCCGATGCGCAGGTTGGCGACCGTGGTGTTGCCGCTCGACCCGTCGCCGTTGGACGTGCACGACGAGGCGATGGCGTCGGCGGTGATGGCGTCGAGGCCCACGCTCGGGTTGGTGACCTCGGCCAGCGCCGCGGCGAAGCCCGAATGGTCGTCACCGGCCAGGTTGCCGGCCTGCACGGCGCTGCGCAGCACAGGCACGCGCAGGATCCCGGGCAGGTTGATGTCGAGGGTGATGTTCTCGAACGGCCCGAGCCCCGCCGGCGGCGTGGACTCGTTGGCGCTCAGCGACGTGACCGGCGTCTCCGGCAGGATGGTCAGCGTCCCCCCGACGAACGCACCGAACGCCCGGGCCTGGGCGGAGTCAACGTCGGCCCGGGCCGCGCCCGTACCGAGGATCAGCCCCCCGACCCCTCCAACGATCATCACGATCGCCAGCGCTGAGGCCCGGGGCCTGCGTCGACGGCTCGTCCTCATCAGGTCTCCCCTCCGAAACACTCCCGCAAGTGACCGGACCCGCCATCACGGACGCGGGAACGCTAACTCACCGCGTACATCGATGCCACTATTCCTGGGTCAGTTCAATCCGTCTCGAAGCGTCGCGACCAGAACGCGCAGCACGAGCACGACACTGCAGAACAGGCCGAAGTACCCGAAGAACGTGTAAAGAGACGTGTCGCCGGCGAACGGCGGGCCTCCTGGGATGCCGAGCAGCACCACCGAGATGATCCCGACGACCCCGCCGAGGAAGGCCAGCACGGCCCGGTTGAGCAGGCGGGTGAGCTCCCGCACGTCCCGCTCGTCGCCGAACAGGCTCACGTTGGCCCGCAGGTCCCCCCGCTCGACGATCGTCGCCAGCCGGTCGACGTGGCGGGGCAGCTTCCGCAGGAGCGGCACCAGGGCGACGATCTCCTGGCGGGCCATGTCGTTGAGCGAGCCGGGCGTCAGCCGGTCGCGGGCCCACTCGGCCGCGATCGCCTGGGCGGCGTCGATGACGAGGAATCCGGGCGCCAGCACCGTCAGCGTGCCCTCCAGGGTCACCAGGCCCCGGAAGAAGGTGCTGAACTCGGGCGGCAGCGTTATCCCGAAGGCGAACAGCAGTTGCAGCAGCTCGTTGAACATGGCGGCGGTGGGCGTGGCCCCGTGCCGGAAGTTGCGGGCGACGAACCGGGCGAGCGCTCGTTCGAGCAGCTCGTCGTCGAACCCGCGACGCAGCGTGGCCACCTCGAGCACGGCCTGGCGCATGAGGCCGGCGTCCCGCAGGCTCACCGCCAGCACCAGCTCCCGCAGCGATGTCTGCTGGATCGGGTCGAGGCGCCCCGTGGCGCCCCAGTCGATGAGCCCGAGAGAGCCGTCCGCCAGCACCAGGACGTTCCCCGGATGGGGGTCGGCGTGGAAGTGGCCGTCGACGAGCATCTGCTGCAGCGAGCACCGCAAGAGGGCGTCGGCCAGTGCCTGGCGGTCGACGCCGAGCGCATCGACCTGGGCCGACTGGCGGACGCTCACCCCGTCGAACCACTCCATCGTGAGGACGCGGCCGGTGGTCAGCTCCTCGTGGACCCGGGGCGCCCGCACCCGGCCGTCGGTCCCCAGGCGCCCCCCGATCTCGATGGCGTTGCGGGCCTCGACCCGGAAGTCCAGCTCCTCGCGGAGCCGCTCGGCGAACTCGGCGGCCAGCTCACCCACGCGATACTCGGCCGCCCAGGGCGCCCGGGCCTCGGCCGTGCCCACCAGCTCCATCAGCACCCCCAAGTCGCGCTCGACGGACTCGGCGATGCCGGGCCGCTGCACCTTGACGATGACCGGCTCGCCGCTGAGGAGTCGGGCCCGGTAGGCCTGGCCGATCGAGGCGGCGGCAACCGGCTGCCAGTCGAACTCGGCGAACACCGTGTCGACCGGCGCCCCGAGCTCGGCCTCCACCATCGCCTGCATCGCCTCCGGGGGCTCCTGGGCCACCCGGTCCTGCAGCTTCGACAGCTCGGCCACCACGGGCGCCGGCAATAGGTCGGACCGCGTGGACATCACCTGCCCGAGCTTGACGAACATGCCGCCGCACTCCTCGAGCGCCCGCCGCAACCGGACGGCTGTCGGCGCCTTGGTCTGGGCCCCCTCGGCC
>JBOGIC010000294.1:0-1599 GCA_050744985.1 Acidimicrobiales bacterium | reverse complement strand
GTTGCCGTCGTCCTGCAGCCTCAGGAAGCAGGCGTAGTTGGGCTGGGGGTCGGTGTTGGACTCCCAGACGGAGGCACCGGCGTTGTCGTAGATCACGAAGTTGCCGTCGCTCTGCATGATGGCGTGGTGCACGCCGGGACCGGTGGTCTTCGTGTCCCAAAGGGCATCGCCGGTGGTCTGGTCGTAGACGACGAAGTTGCCGTCGGTCTGCATCCGGACCTGGTACTTGTCGTTCTCTGATGTCGTGGTGCTGCCGGGGACGAACTCCCAGTTGGTCGGGAAGTACCCGTAGCCGAAGTGGACAGGGGGCATGGGAATGAACTCCGTTCGCGTTGATGGAAAGAACTGCGGCATCGGCAAAGCCGAGGGGACGCGAGCGCGTCAACCCGAGAAACTCAGGAGTGTCGCAAGCCGCCGTGCTTGACATCACCGCCGTCTGTCGCCGTTGTCGATGACCGCTCTGCGGGTCATCGTTGACAATGAGCCCCGATCAGCCGAACAAATACATCACACGATCACCCGCACATCGCTCCGGGCCGGCGACGAAGGGGCGTAGGCGGCCCAGGCGCGACCCAGGCGGGCGAACGCTTCGTCGAGGAGCTCGGGTTCGATGACGGCCAGCCGAAGGTGTTCGGCGAAGGAGCCGTCGGGCGACATCGTCGCGCCCGGCACCACCTCGACCCCGTGCCGGAGCGCCACCTGGGCGAACTCGTCACCGTCGCCCCCCGGCAGGCGCACCCAGAGGGCGAGCCCTCCCGCGGGCGGTTGCCACGACCAGCCGGGGAGGTGCCGCCGGAGCAGGCGGATGGCGTGGGCCACGTGCTCGCCCTGCTCCTTGCCTCTCTCGCCGCCGATCTCTTCGAGGCGGGGGAGCAGACGCGCCGCCACGGCCTGGGGCAGCACCGGGGAGCCGAGGTCGTGGACGGCCTTGGCGTGGACGAGCCGGGCGATCATGGGCTCGCTCGCGCGTACCCATCCGACGCGGAGGCCGGCCCACAACACCATGCTCAGCGAGCCGAGGGTGAGCACCGGCGCGCCGGCGTCAAACGACGCGACCGCTCGCGGCGGCATCTCGCGGCCGAAACGGGCGTGCTCGAGGGCGTTGTCCTCGATGACGACGAGCCCCCGTTCCGCCGACAACCGGGCCAGCCGGCGCCGGCGGGGCTCGCTGAGCAACGCCCCGGTCGGGTTGTGGTAGGTCGGCATCAGGTACAGCGCGACCGGTGACGTGCGGTCGAGGGCACCGGCCACGGCGTCGACATCGATGCCGTCGGAGTCCATGGGCACCGGCACCAGGCGTGCGCCGGCGGCCCGGAGGGCGTCGAGGCATCCGGAGAAGCTGGGGTTCTCGACGAGTACCTCGTCGCCGTTGCGCACCAGCACGCTGGCCACCAGGTTGATCGCCTGCTGGGCCCCGGTCGTGATCATCACCTCACCGTCGGTCGTCGGCAGCCCGGCCCGGGTGAGCAGGGCGGCCACCTCGCAGCGCAGCGCGGGGAGCCCGAGGGGCATGTAGCCGGGGTTTTCGATCATGCCCGCCAGCTCGGCGGTGGTGAACGAGCCCGCCGCCTCCACGACGGCGGGCGAGCCGGGCAGGAC
>JBOGIC010000293.1:0-4389 GCA_050744985.1 Acidimicrobiales bacterium | reverse complement strand
CGCCCCCGACGCCCGTGACGGCCAGACCGGTCGCCACACCGGGCACCGCGGTGCGTTCCGCCGCCTCGAAGAAGAAGCGGGGGCGGCCGAGGTAGGTGCGGATGTCGTCGGCGTCCACCGCGACCGGGGGCCTTGCCTCGCCGCCGGCCTGCGTGGCCCGAACGCCGTCGACCGCCAGGCGGGTGGCGACCTTGCGCAGGAGCTTGCCCAGCTCCCGCTCGAGGTTCCGGACCCCGGCCTCACGGGTGTAGTCGGCCACGATGCGGCGCAGCGCATCGTCGCTGACCGAGCACTCGTCGACGCTCAACCCGTTGCGCTCCAGCTGGCGCGCCAGCAGGTGGTCGCGGGCGATGGTGACCTTCTCGTCCTCGGTGTAGCCGTCGAGGGGGATCACCTCCATGCGGTCGAGCAGCGGGCCGGGGATCGTCTCGATGACATTGGCCGTGGCGATGAACAACACGTCCGACAGGTCGAGGTCGACCTCGAGGTAGTGGTCCCGGAAGGTGTGGTTCTGGGCCGGGTCGAGCACCTCGAGCAGGGCCGACGACGGGTCGCCCCGCCAGTCGGCGCCGAGCTTGTCGACCTCGTCGAGCAGGAACACCGGGTTCATGGTGCCGGCCTCCCGGAGCGCCCGGACGATGCGGCCGGGTTGGGCGCCGACGTAGGTACGGCGGTGCCCGCGGATCTCGGCCTCGTCGCGGACGCCACCCAGGGCGACCCGGACGAACTTGCGGCCCATGGCGCGGGCCACCGACTCACCGAGCGAGGTCTTGCCGACGCCCGGCGGGCCGACCAGGGCCACGATGGCCCCGGAGCCGCGGCCGCTGACGGCGGGCAGGCCGCGGTCGGTCCGCAGCTTGCGCACGGCCAGGTACTCGACGATGCGGTCCTTCACGTCGTCGAGGCCGGTGTGGTCGGCGTCGAGCACCGACCGCGCCTCGCCGATGTCGAGCACGTCGTCGGTGGACGTGCCCCACGGCACCTCCAGCAGCGTGTCGAGCCAGGTGCGGATCCACCCGTGCTCGGGGCTCTGGTCGCTCGTACGCTCGAGCCGGCCGATCTCGCGCTCGGCCGCCGACCGCACCTCGTCGGGCGGGCCCGACTCGTCGAGCTTGCGACGGTACTCCTCGACGACGTCCTCGCCGTCGCCGTCCTCGCCCAGCTCCTTGCGGATGGCCGCCATCTGCTGGCGCAGCAGGAACTCGCGCTGGGTCTTCTCCATGCCGTCGGTCACGTCCTTGCGGATGCGCTCCTTCAGGTGGAGGTCCGCCAGCACGTCGTTGGCCCAGTGCACGACCTTCTCCAGGCGCTCCTCGACGTCGACGGTCTCGAGCAGCTCGATTTTCTGCTCGAGGGACAGGTCGGGCGAGTACCCGGCCGTGTCGGCCAGGGCGCCGGGGTCGCTGATGCCCCGGAACAGCTCCTTCATCTGCGAGGCACCACGCTCGTCGAGGATCGTCTCGATGACGGCGCGGTACTCCCGGGCCAGCTCGCGGGCACGGTCGGTCACGCGCGACGCCGGCGCCGGCTCGGTCTGCACCCACGTGGCCGTCCCCGGTCCGGGCACGCCCATGCCGATGATCCCGCGCTCGATGCCGCGCACGACGACGACCTTGAGCCCGCTGGGGAGGTCACCGCGGTCCTCGATCTGGGCCACGGTGCCGACGTGGGCGAAGCGTTCGTCGACGCGGGGCACCATGATCAGGCGGTCGCCCGCCGAGCCGGCGGCGTCGACCGCGGCCCGGGCGTCCGGGCTCTCGAGCGCGATCGTCACGACCATGCCCGGGAGCACCACGCCGGTGTTCAGCGGGAGCAGCGGGAGTGTGGACGTGGTCAGGTCCGGCATAACTCACCTCTTGTAAGGGGACTCGGGGGGAACAACGCCGGGGCGGGTGGTGGTGTTCCCGCGGCAGACTGCGCACGTGCCCGACACCGCGCAGACGTTCCATGACAAGGACCTGGTCGAAGCCGCCGACGATTCACTGCGAGGGGTGCCGAGAGGAACACCCGGTGTGGTCGTCGGCGTCACGGGATTGACGTGGATCCGGTACCGGGTGCAGTTCGCCAACGGGGTGGAGAGGAACCTGGTCGACGGGTCGCACCTCCGGCGCCGCAACAACGGCTGACCGGTGGCCTACCGCATGCCCGAGGACGAGTGGCGGTCCTTCCTCGTCGAGGGCGCGCGCACCGCCAGGTGGCCACCGCCCGGGGGACGGCACGCCCACGTCGTGCCGGTGTGGTTCGTGCTGGACGACGATACGGTCAAGCGCCGGTCTCTGCGCCGCGAACCCCGCGTCGCTCTCTGCGTCGACGACGAACGCCCGCCGTTCACGTTCGTGGCGTGGGCCACCGGCGGCAGGGCGGAGTGAGCGGCCCGGGAGGCCGCTCCCAGCCAACAGGTACAGGGCGGCCCCCGGAGGAGGCCGACCTGTGAGGGGTTGCGCCGCTCACCGCTCGCGGAAGTAGCGGTGGATGAGCGGGACGGCCATCGCGCCCTCGCCGACGGCGGCCGTCACCCGCTTGGTCGAGCCGTGGCGGACATCACCCGCGGCGAACAGGCCGGGAACGCTCGTCTCGAGGTGGAACGGATCACGGTCGAGGCTCCAGACCTGGCGCTCGAGGCCCAGGCCGGGGTCGAACATGTCGCGCCCGGTGACGATGTAGCCGCCCGAGTCGGTCACGATCTCGTCGGATTCGGCCCATCCCGTCCTCGGGACCCCGCCGATGCAGATGAACACGGCATGGGCCGGAACCGTCTCCTCGCGGCTCGTTCGCAAGTCGCGGAGCGTGACCGTGCGGAGCCAGTCGTCCCCGTCCAGCCGCACCACGTCGGTGCAGGGCCGGACCGTGATCTTGGGGCTCTCTTCGATGCGACGGCACAGATAGTCCGACATGGTCTCGGCCAGTCCGTCGTGACGCACGACCATCGTGACCGATCGGGCCCATCCGGCGAAGTTCATGGCGGCCTGGCCGGCCGAGTTGCCGCCCCCGATGATGAAGACGTCCTTGCCCATCACGCCGGGCGCCTCGCTCGACGCGGCCCCGTAGTACACACCGGCGTGCATCAGGCGGTCGACGCCGGGGACGTCGAGCCTCCGCCAGTCGACGCCGGTCGACACGAGGGCCGTCGTCGTGTGCAGGACGTGGCCGTCGGCGAGGCGGGCGAAGAACCCGCCGTCCTCGGGCCCGCCCTCGACGATCGAACGCAGCAGCAGGATCTCCGCCCCGAACTTCTCCGCCTGCCGGCGGGCCCGGGCGGCCAGCTCGGCGCCGCTGATGCCGTCGGGGAACCCGAGGTAGTTCTCGATTCTCGAGCTGGTGCCCGCCTGCCCGCCGGGTGCGAACTCCTCGACGAGCACCGTCGACAGCCCTTCCGACGCGGCGTAGACAGCGGCCGCGAGGCCCGCGGGCCCGGCCCCCACGATCCCCAGGTCGTAGTGGTCGCGGACCGGATCCTTCAGCAGGCCCAGGTGCCGGGCGACCTCCGGCAAGGTCGGTGACGTCAGGCACTCGTCGTCGATGGTGCAGACCGCGACGCCGGGCGGGCCCTCATCGTCGCGGTACTCGAACGGCACCGACGCCCGAGTCAGGAAGTCGCGGATGTCGTAGGCGGCCGCACCGCCGGTGACCAGCACGCGAGGTTGGCCCACGACGCCAAGCTATGCGTATCATGGTGACCCGTCGGCGGCTCTCGTCAGTATGGGGGACAGAGGCGGCGTCTTCATCAGTTACCGGAGGGACGACAGCCGCGGGTCGGCCGGGCGTCTGTACGACGGCATCGCGGAGCGGATCGGTCGGGCATCGGTCTTCCGCGACCTCGACGCCCTTGCTCCAGGCGCCGAGTACGGCAAGGACATCCTGGCCGCCATCGGGCAGTGCTCCGCCTTCATCGCCGTGATCGGTCCCAAGTGGCTCGAGGCTCGCGACGCGACAGGCCAGCGGCGCATCGACCGAACCGATGACCTCGTCCGCATCGAGATCGCCACGGCGTTGGCGCAGAGGAAGGTCGTCATTCCGGTCCTGGTGGACGACGGGGACATGCCCCCGCCGGAGCAGCTTCCGCCCGACCTGGCCCCGCTCGCCAGCCGGAATGCGCTTTCGATCAGCGATCAACGCTGGGAGTACGACCTGGGCCGTTTGATGGCCGTGCTCGACGGCGCTGCCGGTCGTGGCCCCGCCGCCAACGCCGACCCGTCACCCCCGCCCGCCGTGCCCGACCGTCGCGGCCGGAGCGTCGAGCGAAGGCTCGCCAAAGTCATTCTCGCCCTCGTCGTCGTGGGCGTCTTCGCCGCCAGCGCGTTGCGAGACGGGCCGTCCCCGAATGACGACATCACGGCCCCCGAACCCACTGTCACGACGCCACCGTCGAGCGTCCGCTCTGAGTCGACG
>JBOGIC010000292.1:0-2600 GCA_050744985.1 Acidimicrobiales bacterium | reverse complement strand
GCGCACACCAGCGTCTCGGGCCCGGACAGGGCAGTGGGCCGCCGCGCAGGTGGACGTGCCGGAACCTGGGCCGGACCAGGTCGTCGTGGAGATTCGTTACTGCGGCGTGTGCGGCACCGATGTGCAGCCTTCGCGACCCCGGAGATGCTGCCGCCCGCGGTCTTCGGGCACGAGTGGACGGGGACGGTGGTCGCCACCGGCGAGGCGGTCGGCCGCGTCTCGGTGGGCCATCGTGTGGCGGCGGCGGTGGGACCGCCGTGTGGGACATGCCCGATGTGCCGGGCCGGTAACGCCGAGCACTGCGACACCCGTGTTCGCCGAGGCCAACGGCGTCACGCCCGACGCCCCGCCCCACGGAGGCTTCGCCACCCACCTGCCGGTGTCGGAGCGGCGGGTGGTGCCGGTCCTCGACGAGCTCTCCGACGAGCAGGCCGGTCTGATTGAGCCGACCGCGGTGTGCTTTCACGCCGTCAAGCGCACCGCGTTCCGCCTGGGCTCTGTAGTGGTAGTCCAGGGAGCGGGACCGATCGGACTGCTCACCGCCCAGCACGCCCGGGCCGCGGGAGCGGGGCGTACGCTCATTTCCGAGCCTGTGGAGGCACGGCGCCAAGCGGCGCGCGACGCGGGGTTTCCCGACGTGTTCGAGCCGGGGGGAGCGTTCACCGAGTCGATCCTCAGCGCGACCAACGGCCTCGGCGCCGATGTCGTGTTCGAGTGCACCGGCGTGGCCACCCTCCTGCAGCCGTCCGCCGCCCTCGTGCGTCGCGGGGGCACCCTGTCCCTGCTCGGTTACCCGATCACCGACTCGTCGGTGTCCTACGGCGACTGGCAGAGCCGGGAGCTGCGGGTGATCGGGTCGCTGGCCTACAACCACGAGGACTTTCTGGGGCCACGCGGGCCCTCTCGTCAGGGGCGGTCGACGTCACGCCCCTGATCACCGGTACGGCTGGCCGGCGTGCTCACCGAGTTGGGATCGGGCAGCACGACCCACGCCAAGGTGCTGTCGACCGTTGACGAGAGAACGGCTGCCGTGGATGACAGCGAGATCGTGCACCGGATCAGCCAGCTGGCCGACGAGGAGCGGGCCCTGGAGCAGTCGCACGTGGGCGACGGTCTCTCCGCCGAGGACATGAACCGGCTCCGCTCGGTCGAGGTTGCCCTCGACCAGTGCTGGGACCTCCTTCGCCAGCGCCGGGCCCAACGGGCCGCCGGCAAGAATCCCGAAGACGCCGAGGTGCGTCCCGAAGGCGTAGTGGAGGGGTACCGGCAGTAGACCTGCGCCAGGGTGGCGGGCGTTTACGCGGCGGGGATGGCCCGCGTGGGCGTGACCAGGCCGGCCAGTCCCAAGCGGGACGCCAGGTCGTGGCTCTCCCGGATGTAGGCCCGGGCGCGGGCGTTGTCCCGGCCGATCAAGCTGCAGCCCCACTCGCGCAGGGTCCGGGCCATGAGGGGACGGGCCTGCAGATCGCCGTGCAGCTCGACGGCCGTGCCGAAGCGCTCGTCGGCCCGCGCCCACGCACCCATGCCTGCGGCGGCGTGGGCCTGGTACCGGGCCAGCGCGCCGATGCAGACCCAGGCGTCATTGAGCACGACGAGGGTGTCGTCGCTGCCGTCCAGGTGGTGCTGCACCTTGGCGGCGCGCTGCGGGTCGCCGAGGAAGCCGGCCGCCTCGGCCAGGGTGCACATGAGGTCCACCCGCGCCGCGCGGCGGAGCTGCTCGAAGGTCAGGTCGAACTCGCGCTGGGCCTCATCGGTGCGCCCGAGCCGGGCCAGGGCGAGGGTGAGCGGCCCGCGCCACTCGATGTCGTCGTAGCGGTAGGCCCGCTCGCGGCAGTGGTCGAGGGCTTCGCTCTGCTCGGCCTCGCTTCCCCATTCCAGGGCGATCCAGAAGCGCTGGGCCCAGTACCGGTCGGCGGTGTCGGGGTCGCCGGCCTCGGTGCCGAACGTGCGCGCCGACGCCAGGCTGCCGCGCGCCTTGGCCTCGTTGCCGTCGAGCAGCGCCCGCATCGTCGCCCACGTGGCGGCGTCGTGGCGCCGGTGAGGGTCGCGGGACTCGAGGGCGTGGGCGGCATGCAGGGCGATGTGGTGGTCGGCGTCAGCCAGGCGGCCCTGCCGCAGCAGGTCGGCGATCCAGCGCCCCTCGGCGCCGGGGGTGGGACCGGCGAGGGCGCCTGCCTTCGCCGGCTTGGGGGCCTTGGCCGCTTTCAGGCCCTTGGCCGCTTTCGGGGCTTTGGCGGGCCGGACGACGGCCGGACGGGGGGGCGGGACCGGTGCGAGCCGGCGCGGGGCGGCGGGCGCCGGAGGTGCCACCGGGGCCGGCGCGTCACCGCGCCGGATGACCCGGAGGTCGGCGTCGAGGGCGTCAACGAGCCGCTCGTCGAGCAGGTCGATGTCGATCACCCCGCGCGTATCGACGCCGCGGGGCGCCGACTTGAGAGCCCGCTCCTGCAGCACGGGTGCCGTTTGATCTGCAGAAGAGGGGTCTCCCAGCCCCAATGGCGCGGAGCAAACCGTCCCCGGGGGGTTACCCGCCCGCCTTCCAACGGTAGACGTTGGTGTCTCGCATTTCGAAGCCGGCGCGCTGGTAGAGCCGGTTGGCC
>JBOGIC010000291.1:0-4328 GCA_050744985.1 Acidimicrobiales bacterium | reverse complement strand
CTCGACCAGCGCGTCGACGTCGTCGCCCTCGAAGACCGCGGCACGGGCCCCCTGCGCCTCCACTGCGGTTGCCAACCGTCCCGCCTCCTCACCGCCACCGTCCACGAGGACGATCGTCGCACCCTCGGCCGCGAGCCTTTCCACCACGACCTCCGCCGAGGCGCCGACCGGCACGATGGCGACCCTGCCCGTCAGCCGCATCGTCGCTGACCCTAGCGGGCAATCACAGACGGCCAGTCATACACCGTGGATGATGTACACCGACGATGGTGTACGCTTTGCCGGTGGAGCGAGCCACCATGGCCGGTGATAGCTACCGTCGGTGGACCGGTCGACCCCGCTGACCACATTGGTCACGAATCGGAGCTGGAAGCGGTCCTGGCGTCGACCCAATCGGTCGGTGGTCTGCTCACCGGCGACCGCCGCATGGGCAAGACCTCGTTGCTTCGCAAGGTCGAGGGGCTTCTCTCCGACCACGCGGTCCTGCGCATCAGCGCCGAGACCGACGACGTGGACCTCTTCGGCCGCCGGTTCCTGGAGATCCTCCGCGGCCACCGAGCCTTCGCCGACGAGCTCAGCAACTGGCGCCTCAGCGTCGATGTCGGCTACCGAGGGGTCCGTCTCAAGCGGCAGAGCCCGGAGCGCTCCGGGGACGAAGAGCTCGTCGACGACCACTTCGTGTGGGCGGCGACGCGCGCCGCCCCGGCCAAGCTCATCGTTATCATCGACGAGATCACGGTCCTCGCGACGGCGATCGAGCGCCAGCGCCCAGGCGGCGCCACCGAGTTCCTCCGCAACCTCCGGCGCCCGCGACAGGAGCTGCCGAACGTCGTCAACCTTCTCTCCGGCTCGGTGGGCCTCCATCACGTGGTGCGTGACCCGGCGCCCATCAACGACCTACGCAAGGTGCGCATCGGCCCCCTGGAACCGACGGATGCCGTCTTCCTCGCCCGTTGCCTGTTGTTGGGCGAGGACGTCGAGACCACCGACGAGCTGGCGGTGGCCGATGCCATGGCCGAGCAGACCGACGGCATCCCGTACTTCCTCCATCATCTGGCCGCCGAGGCGCATCGGCGAGGAGGCCGGCTGACCCCAGACGGGGTCAGGACGCTCCGCGACGATGCCTTGCGCGACCCCGACGATCCGTGGAACGTCCGTCACTACCGGGAGCGGCTGGCGGGGTACTACGGCGACGACCGCGACCTGGCGGAGCGCACGCTGGACGCATACGCCCAAGCGTCGGGTTCCCTCGATGTCGATGAGCTCTCCTCGATGCTTTCGGCGGTCGAGTTGGACCGCCGACCAGATCGACCGGCGTTGGTCAAGCTGGTGGAGAGTCTCGAGGCTGACCACTACCTCACGCGCCGGGCGAGCGGCGACGAGTTCTCCTCCCCGGATCCTCCGCGATGCCTGGCGGGCCATGCGACGCGTGTGATGGCCGTTTCCCGTCGAGCCAGCCTCCGGCCGTTCACACCCTCCCGGGAAGCCCCCGAGGCGCTCGTCGACCGGACGGTCGGTCGGGAAGACCTGCTCGCAAGCATCCAGCGGCGGCTACATATCGCGGCCATCTCGAGGACGCGCAGCCACACGTTGCTGGTCGGGCCCCGGGGGTCCGGGAAGACCCACGTGATCGATGTAGCTCTTCATGGCGTGCGATCCGAGACGAGACTGGTGATCGCCCGTGTCGACGAGGACGCCGTCGGCATCGTCACCTACGCCGACCTCGCACTCCAGCTCCTGCAAGCCCTCGAACCTACGGCGGCGTCGACACGCGACGTCGCGACCATCGAGAAAGCGATCATCGAGAAGCTCGACGGCCGAGTCCTGGTCGCCGTCATCGAGAACCTCGCAAGGGTGTTCGAAAGCCTCGGGACCTCGGGCCAGCGCGACTTCCGGTCATTCGTCGAGAACACCGGTCAGGTGGTGGTGCTCGCCTCGACGCCGCTGCTGTTCCGAGCGATCGGATCGCGCGACGAACCGTGGTTCGGCTCGTTCGCCATCGAGCACCTCGAGGAACTGACGCTCGATGAGGGCAGCGAGCTGATCCGGCGGTTGGCCCAGCAGGACGGTGACGAACGCTTCGTCGAATTCCTCCACACCCCCAAGGGCCGCGCCCGCCTCGCCGCGCTCCACCATCTGGCCGGCGGCTCGCCGCGGCTGTGGATGATCCTCACCAGCTGCGCCACCGTTGATCTGCTCGACGACCTGGTGCCCGCGGTCGAGGAACTGCTCGAAAAGCTCGTGACCTACTACCAGCAGCGCCTCTGGGAGCTGCCCGGCAACGAGCAGAAACTGGTCCGCGAACTGGGAACGGGGCCGCCGTCGGCCTCCGTCGGGGAATTGGCCGAGGCCTGCGGTTTGGACGAACGAACGGCCGCCACGGCCCTCGGCCGCCTGGCCGACGCCGGCTGGGTGCGACGGGAGAAGCTGCCCGGAACGGACCAGCGCAGGTCGTGGTACCGGCTCCGGGAACCGCTGCTGCGCCATCACTTTCAATACCGCCAGACGGATGGCGAGCCGCTGCGCCTCATCGTGGACATCCTGCGCATCTGGTTCGACGCGGAGGAGCGGCACGCACAGCTCAGCAGCGTCTCGCCTGCTTCTGTCGCGGAACGCCATGTTCTCGCCGCCCTTCGCCTTGACCCACCGCGCCGGTCGGACAACGCCTATGCCGAACGTGACGTCGACCGTCTTCTGGCCGAGGCCCGGTGTTGGATGAGTGACCCGCAGGCGATTGGTACGCCTGACGCGGGAATCCTCATCGAGGCCGCGGTGAGGGCGCTCCGTGGCTCCGCCGAGGAGGTACAGCGTGTCCTCGAGGTCAGGCAGGCATCCGCGTCCGTGCGCCAGCGCGGAAAGGAACTGGGTGAGATGGCTCGGTCGATGCCGGCCGACCAGCCGATCGAGGATCGCATCGGCGACGTCCTGGACACCCTTGCCGCGGCATCGTCCGGTACTCCCGACCACCGTGTCCTCGAGCTCGCGGCCGCCTGCTGGAACGGACATCACCAGGCGACTCGGGCCGTGCAGCGCCTAGAGGCCCTTGGCGACCTGGACCGCACCGATCGTCTCACCCTGACCATTCGCGACGAGCGGGGCTTCTGGCTTGGTAGAGCCGGCCGGCACGACGAGGCCCTGGCCGCGCTCGCCGCCGTGGTCAAGGACCGCAGCCGCGTCCTCGGCCCCGACCACCCCGACACGCTCGCGGCCCGTCACAGCTGGGCCTTCCAGCTGGGCGTACTCGGCCGCCACGACGAGGCCCTGGCCGAGTACGCCGCCGTGGTCGACTACCGCAGCCGCGTCCTCGGCCCCGACCACCCCGACACGCTCGCCTCTCGTCACAACCGTGCCTTCGTGCTGGGCCAGCTCAGTCGCCACGACGAGGCCCTGGCCGCGTACGCTGCCCTGGTCGAGGACCGCAGCCGCGTCCTCGGCCCCGACGACCCCGACGCGCTCACGTCCCGTAACGTCTGGGCCTTCCAGCTGAGCCAGCTCGGTCGCCACGACGAGGCCCTCGCCGCGTTTGCCGCCCTCGTCGAGGACCGCAGCCGCGTCCTTGGCCCCGACCACCCCGACACGAATATGACACGGAGGCAGGTTGCGTTCGGGTTGGCGCGGCAGGATCAGTGGTCCGACGCCGTCGAGCTCGCGGTCTCGGCCGTCGACAACACCGGACGGGGCATCACGAGGTCATCGAGATTCGACGAGGGGACCGAATTTCTCGTCCGTCGTCTTCTTCAGGGGCTCAGGCAGGGACGCCGGCTCCCCTCGGCCGACCGGCTCGGATCCCTTCCCGAGCATCGGATATGGGCCGTCTTGCAAGATATGGAAGCTGCTCGCGACGGGTCGTCGGAGGCGGCAGCCCGGCTACCGAGCGAACTACGGGAACTCGTCCACAGTTGGTCCAAGGATCTGGGTTGAGCCCTACACGGCCAGAAGGCTGGCGGCGCCGGGCGCGGACATCCGGGAATAGCCGACCAGACAAGTCGGGTTTAGACTGGGCGTGATGCCCGCGCCGACACCGATCGATCCCAGGGGGCCCCGGTTCAACCAGGCGGTGCTGGCCACCGCGCTGCTGGCCGGGTTCCTGTTCGACTTCCGGCCCGTGGTGCCGATCTTTGCCGTCGTGCTGTTCCTCGGCGCCGCCTTCGGGCCCCGGCACGGGCCGTTCCTGCGGCTCTACGCCGACGTCATCCGGCCGCGGCTGTCACCGCCGAAGGAGCTCGAAGACCCCCGTCCGCCGCGCTTCGCCGCCGCCGTCGGCGTGCTGTTCCTCGGGGCCGGGTCGGTCGCGTTCGTGGCCGGTGCGCCGGGCGTGGCGTGGGGGC
>JBOGIC010000290.1:0-4469 GCA_050744985.1 Acidimicrobiales bacterium | reverse complement strand
CCACCAGCCCGACGTGCCCGGCCACGCCGGCGCGCACCGAACCGGCCGCCGACCGTCCCCGCTACAAGCTCACGTTGGCGCTGAGCCTGGCCGAGAACGTCGTGCGGGGCACGACCGACGTGCGGTTCACGCCCGACCTCGACACCGACCGGCTCGTCTTCCGGCTCTGGCCCAACGGGCCCCGCTCCTCTCAGGCCGGTGGCGCGCTGCGGACGGGCGAGGTGACCGTCGACGGCAAGGTCGTGCCGGCCTCGGCCGATGACCCGACCACGCTCGTCGTCCGGCCCGGCGGCACCCTGGCGCGCGGGAAGACGATCGAAGCGCGGGTGCCCTGGACCCTCGAACTGCCCATCGCCGCACGCGACCGGGTGTCGCGGGACGGCGACGCCGTGCGGCTGGGGTCCTTCTTCCCGATCCTCCCCTGGGAGCCGGGTGTGGGCTGGAACACCGACCCGGCCGTCGGCGCCTTCGCGGAGGCGTCCACGGCGCCGGTGGCCGACTTCGACGTGAACGTCACCGTGCCCGACGGCCTCGGTGTGCTGGCGAGCGGCGTGCCCGACCGGCCCGGCCACTGGACGGCCAACGCCATGCGCGATTTCGCCCTGTCGATCGGTCGGTTCACGGTGGCCTCCGGCACGGCGAACGCCCCCAACCCGGTGGCGGTCACGGTGGGCGTCCACGAGGGCATCATGGAATCGCCCGAGCGCTACCTCACCAAGATCGTCGACGTGCTCGAGGATTTCGAGACCCGGTTCGGTCCGTACCCCTGGCCGTCCTTCTCCCTGGCCATCACGCCCAACGCCGGCGGTGGCATCGAGTACCCGAGCCACGTGATGCAGGCACCGGGTACGTCCGGATCGATCACGACCCACGAGGTGGCCCACCAGTGGTTCTACGGGCTGGTCGGCAACAACCAGGGCCGCGACCCGTGGCTCGACGAGGGGCTGGCGAGCTGGGGCGAGGCCCGCTACGAACGCCGGGTCGCGACCTTCGAGGAGGTGCCACTGTCGCCCGCCGCCGCCGGGCATCTGGGCGAGCCGATGACGTACTGGGCGAACCAGCCGGACTCCTACTTCGAAGGGGTCTACATCCAGGGCGTGCAAGTGCTGGCCGCCCTCGGCCCTCCCGACCTCGTCGACTGCGCGCTCCGCGCCTACGCGGCCGTGTACGGCAACCGCATCGCCCGCCAGTACGACCTCCTCGCCGCCCTCAGCACCGCCTTCCCGAACGCGGCCTCGGTGCTGGCGGGGTACGGCGTCCGCCCCTGAGACCCATCCGAAGGGCGGACTACTGCTGGTCGCGCAGGAACCGCTGTAGTTCGGCGGCGAGCTCGTCGCCGGACGTCAGCTCCAGGACCTCGGCGTCGGTGTTCTCCTCGAGCCGGGTGACGTAGGCCGAGACGTCCTCGTCGGACTCGACGACCTCGGAGACCTGCCGTTCGTAGTCCTCGGCCTGCTGGGTGAGGTCGGCGGTGACGACGGGCACCTCGATCAGGCTGGTCGCCTGGCGGACCAGCTCCAGCGCCGCCTTGGGCGACGGCGTCGCGGCCACGTAGTGGGGAACCGCCGCGAACAGCGAAGCCGACGGGACCCCGACCTTGCCCAGCGCGTCGTGCAGCACGCCGGTGATCCCGGTCGGGCCCTCGTAACGGGAGCGGCGCAGGCCGAGGCGCTCGACCAGCTCGGGGCTGGCGGCCGACCCGGTGACCCGCACCGGGCGGGTGTGGGCCACGTCGGCCAGGAGCGCGCCGAGGGTGATGACCATCTCCACCTCGAACTCGTTCAGCACGTCGAGCAGCGCGCCGCAGAAGGCCCGCCAGCGCAGCTGGGGCTCGTTGCCGATCAGCAGGATGACGTCGTGGGGCGACTCCATCAGCGAGGCGGCGTAGAACTCGTTGGCCGGCCAGATGATCTCCCGCACGAGGCCCGCCGTCAGCCGCACCTGCGGGCGGGTGGCGGTGAAGTCGTAGAACTCCTCGGGGTCGATCGACGCGAACGGCCGGGCCCCCCAGCGGTCACGCAGGTACCGGGCGGCGGTCGTCGCCGCCTCGGCGGCGTCGGTCCACCCCTCGAAGGCGGCGATCAGGACCGGTTTGCGGAGCGTCGGACGCTCGTCCCAACGCACGTACTCCATCTGAAGAGGCTACGCGACCCCCGCCGGGTCCGCGAATGCGCCCCACAGCTCCGCGTAGCGGCCGCCTCGGGCTAGCAGCTCGTCGTGATCGCCCGTCTCGACGATCCGGCCGCGGTCCACGACCACGATCCGGTCGGCGGAGCGGGCTGTCTGCAGCCGGTGGGCGATGAGCAGCGTCGTCCGTCCGGCCGAGATCGCGCCCATCGCCTGCACCACCCGGGCCTCGGTGGCGAGGTCGAGGGTGGCCGTGGCCTCGTCGAGCACGAGGATCACCGGGTCGACGAGCTGGGCCCGGGCGAGGGCGATCAACTGGCGCTGCCCGGCCGACAGCGACCGCCCGCGCTCGGCGACGGCGTGCTGGTACCCGCCGGCCAGGCGGGCGACGAACTCGTGGGCGCCGGCCGCCCGGGCCGCCGCCTCGACCTCGGCGTCGGACGCCGACGGGCGACCGTAGGCGATGTTGTCCCGGATCGTCCCCGAGAAGAGGAACGCCTCCTGGGGCACGTACCCGAGCTGGTGGCGGTACGCGCCGAGGTCGAGGTCGGTGAGGGCCAGCTCGTCAACGAGCACCTGCCCGCCGGTCGGGTCATAGAACCGGGCCGCCAGCTTCACGATCGTGGACTTTCCCGCACCCGTCTCCCCGACCAGGGCCACGGTCTCACCCGCCCGCACGTCGAGGTCGATGCCGCTCAGGGCCTCGTCGACGGCGCCGGCGTAGCGGAACCGCACCCCGTCGAACAGCATCGCCCCCTCGAGCCGGCCCGGGTCGAGGGCGGGGTCGGCCACGACGACCGACGGCGGGGTGGCCAGCAGCTCGGAGATCTTGGCCAGCGAGGCTCGGGCCTGCTGGTAGGTGTCGAACACCTGCGACAGCTGCTGGATCGGGGAGAACAGCAGGTTCAGGTAGAGGAGGAACGCCACCAGCTCACCCGGTTCGAGGGTGCCGTTGGACGCCAGCACGGCGCCCGCACCGAGCACGATGGCGGACGCGATCACGCCGAGCAGCTCCACGAACGGGAAGTACGTGGCCACCAGCCGCTGGGCGTCCATGCGGGCGTCGAGATGGTCACGGGCGACCTTCCGGAACCCGTGGATGTTGTGGTCCTCCCGGACGTAGGCCTGGGCGACGCGCACGCCCGACACGCTCTCCTGCAGGTTGGCGTTGACGACCGCCACCCGCTCGCGGGCCGAGTTGTAGGCCCGGTCGGAGCGCCGGCGGAACCAGGCCGTGGCGACGATGAGCGGGACGAGCGTGGTGAGGGTCGTCAGGGCCAGCAGCGGGTTCATGAACGTCAGGATGATGGCGACGCCCACGAGGGTCAGGAGGCTCACCACGGCGTTCACGAGGCCGGTCTGCAGCAGCTGCGACAGCGCCTCCACGTCGGTCGTCATGCGGGTCATGATCCGGCCGGCCTGCTCGCGCTCGTAGAAGTCGAGCCCCAGCCGCTGCAGGTGGGCGAAGATCCGCACCCGCAGGGCGAGGAGCAGCCGTTCGGCCGTGCGGCCGGTGTGGCGCTGCTGGGCCCGCACGACGACCCAGTCGAAGAGGATGACGCCGAGGAAGGCGGCGCTGGCCACCCACAGCAGGCCGAGCGAGCCCCGCACGACCCCTTCGTCCAGGCCCCACCCGATGAGCGCGGGGCCCAGCAGCGAGCACACGGCGTCGAGGGCGACGAGGACGAGCCCCCACGCCAGTGGCTTGCGGTACGGCCGCAGGAAGCGGCCCAGCGAGAAGTCCGGATCGGGACGGGCCTCGGCGGCGACATCCACCTCGGGGTCGTCGTCGGCCTCGGGCAGCGCGTCCACGGCCGCCATCAGCTCCGGCGTCTCGGCGACGAGCGCCAGGCGGCTCGATGCGGCTCCACCCATGGCGCCCATGCCCCCCATGCCGCCGCCTCCCATCCCGCCGCCGCCGCCGATGCCCATCGCCCGCATGCCGATGAAGCCGTCCGTGGCCGCGGCCATGGCCTGCGCCCGGGCCCGCGGCGCCGAACCGTTGGCCACGCCCGGCCAGGCGGCGGTGGTCACCGTCCCCGGGACCCACCCGTCGTCCTTCGCGGCCCCGTGGCCCGGCTCCTCGGGCGTGAGCTCCTCGAGCCCCTCGCCCGGCCCGGCCAGCAGCTGCCGGTAGAGGGCGCACGTGGCGACCAGGTGCTCGTGGGTGCCGGTGGCGACGACCCGGCCCGCGTCCACGACGGCGATCCGGTCGGCGAGACGCAGGGTCGAGCGGCGGTGGGCGACCAGTACGGTCGAACGCCCGACCATCAGGCGGCGCAACGTGGCGTGGATGTCCTCCTCCACCCTCGAGTCGATGGCGGACGTGGCGTCGTCGAGGA
>JBOGIC010000289.1:0-2577 GCA_050744985.1 Acidimicrobiales bacterium | reverse complement strand
TTCTGGTCGGGCCCCGGCGCCAGACTGACTAACGGGTTCGACTACCAGGGAAGCGTCGGCGTCGCGGGCGTCCCGACCCTATTTTCACGTCGGCACGACGCGCCCGCCAGGGAACAGGGGGACTGACTAGAGGTCGTTGAGGGAGATCGTCTCTCCAGACTCGGCCTGCCGATCGCCGAGCTGTGCTCGCTCCCACGCACCGTCGATCCCGTCGAGCACGGCGACGACGTTTG
Source organism: Acidimicrobiales bacterium (assembly GCA_050744985.1). Classification (GTDB taxonomy): domain Bacteria; phylum Actinomycetota; class Acidimicrobiia; order Acidimicrobiales; family AC-14; genus JBOGIC01. The sequence continues at coordinate 2,344 of JBOGIC010000289.1, read as the reverse complement.
CCGGGTCGGGATCGGCGTCGTCGATCGCACTCGACAGCAGCGAGCGTGCGAGCGTCCCCTCGTTGACGTGCACACGGGCGGCGAGACGGGAGAGCTTGACCGCCTGCGCTTCGTCGAGGGTGATGTTGAGCCGCTGCGAACCCATGGGCACAGCGTACACGGCTCGACGCGGATCGTGTAGCTACTGGGTTCATTGCGCCGCGCCGCCTTGCAACTTCCCCAACCGCGGGCGAGACGGTGAAGGCCGGCCCTGCTCATCGTTGAGCCGATATGCCGGAGACGTCGAGTGACGGCGATGGTCGCTTGAGATGTCGCCGTGAGTTCTGCCGGCGGCCCCCGCGGAAGCCACGGAAGTGGGCCATCTACGGGGGGCGCTCGTTCAGCTCAAGTCTTAGGTCAAACCGAGAACCGCTCTCAAAGCACGGACCGCTGTTGGCGTCGCACGTTCGCTACTCCCTGAAACGGGGGAGCGCGGTGATCATTTGCGCATCGAGGAGCGGAGACTCCGCGCTCACGTAGAAGTAGGCGACCACCTGCCGGATAGCGTCCTGCGCGCCGGGGATCTCAGCGAGCCAGCCGCTCCAACCCGGTTCGTCCAATGCTGGCTCTCGCTCGGCTTCACCGAACGGGTCGTGCTCGAGCGATCGGACCCACTCGTTGACGAGCCTTCGCCACTCGATCGGCGGCTGCTCGTCGAGCCACGCCGCGACACACGAGCCGAAACCGTGGAGTTCCCAGGCCACGGCGCGACCGGTCGGAGGCTATTGATCTGTCGAGAGCAGGCGATCGATCTCGCTGAGATCGTCGGGTTCGCCGGCCGGCGAGGAAAGCAACTCCCGGCGGCGATTGAGCCTCTCGGAATTGGCGCTGTCGGCCGCGACAGCGAGGGCGTGGCGATACCACTCGAGCTTGGGTGGCTGAGTCTCTGCTTCGGGCACCACTCGGCCATCCCCTTCCGGGCTGCTTGCCGAGTCATCGGAGACATCGGGATCGCCGTCTGCGGCGGGCCACCGGCGGACGAACTCCGTGCCGCGAGTGTAGATCCCACGGCCCGGCCAAACCCTCGCCCTCACTGTGGTCGGCGGCGCTTCGGAACGTCGAAGCCGAGGAGGTGATAGCCGGCGAGACGCTTGTCGTGCATCCGCCGGATGACCGGGATTCGAACGTCGACGTGTCATGGACCTCGACATCCTGCTTGCCGGCGACGCTACGCATGACCTGGCCCACGTACTGCACCACGTTTCCCTTCCATGCGAGGGGAAACGCCAGGAAGACAGTGTCGAGCGGAGGGCAATCGAATCCCTCACCCACGAAGGAGGCGGTGGCGACAAGGAGCATCGGCCCGCTCGCGGCCCTTTCGGCCAGCTGCGCCGTGACGGCCGTCCGGTCCTTCTGCCCGAGCCGGCCATGCAGAACCAGGGGATCGACGCCTCTCGACCGAAGGTCCGAGCAGAGCGCGTCGACGTGGCTGAGCCACCGCGTCAGTAGGACGCACTTGCGTCCCCGTCCGAGCGCATCGACGACGTCGTCGCAGATTCTCGCCGTCCGATCCCGATCTTCGGCCACCGCTGCGAGAACCGCCTGGATGTGCGCCCCCTGCGACTCCGGGAGGTCCGATTTCGTCTCGTGGACGATCAGGTCACGGCGCAGGAGAGCGGTCTTCGTCGATCCTGCGACCGTGATGGTGTGCCGCACGGGCCCGCAATGCATCTCGATGATCTCCTCGAGCCCGTGGCGACGGTACGGCGTTGCTGTCAGGCCCAGCCAGCGTCGGGTCGATGCAACCCGAAGGCAGCGGTCGAATGTCACGGCTGGGACGTGATGGCACTCGTCCACCACGACGAGGCCGTAATCGGCAAAGAGCGCAGCATTGTCATCGTCGTCTCGTCGCGCCAAGGTCTGGATGGTCGCGAGGTCGACGACCCCTGTACGTCGATTTCGTTCTCCGCCGACTTGACCGATCTGGCGGTGCTCCAGTGCGAGGTGGTCATGCAACCGTGTGTGCCACTGGTCGGCGAGCGGCTTGCGATCAACGAGGACGAGGGTTGGAACGTCGTGGCGGGCCAGCAGCGCGCAGGCCATCACCGTCTTGCCCTCGCCCGGCGGCGCCACGAGCACACCCAGCTCGTGGGCGGCTAGGTCGTCTACAGCCCTCGCTTGTTGCTCGCTCAGGGCTCCCCGAAAAGCGAGGCCGCAAGGTTGGGGATTTGGTCTGGCGTCGGTGATGGCAAGGCGGCTGCCTGCCTCTTGCACGACCGACTCGACCTGCGGCAGCAGCCCGCGCGGCAGATGGAGGTGCTCCAGGTCCTCCCAGTAGCAGCGTACGAACCGCGGAGTCCGGAAC
>JBOGIC010000288.1:0-6405 GCA_050744985.1 Acidimicrobiales bacterium | reverse complement strand
CCGTGCCCGAGCGCGAGCTGGCGGTGGCGCGCGGCAACGTCAAGGGCTCGGTCGTCCTCTCGCTCGAGGACACGTCCAGCCGCATGAGCCGGATCGGCCGGGCGCAGCTCGTGCACGGCTCGGTCATGAGCCTGCAGGAACTGATCGAGCGCACCGAGGCGGTCACGGCCGACGACATCCAGCGCGTCACGCAGACGATTCTCGGCGGCCCGCGCACGCTGGCCGTCATCGGCCCGTTCGACGAAGAGGCATTCGCCGAGCAGGTCGCCTGACTCGTCGGTAACCTCGACCTCGCCATGACCATCCGGGTGGGCGTGTTCGGAGCGGGGGGCAGGATGGGGTCCCTGGTGTGCCGCACGGTCGCCGGCGATCCCGACCTGCGGCTCGTGGCCGGCATCGACCCCCTGCACGTCGGCATCGACCTGCGGCGGGTCACGGGGGCCGACGTGGCCGGGCTCACGGTGTCGCCCGACGCCGAGTCGCTGCGTCTGGCCGAGGCCGACGTGGCCATCGACTTCACCCACATCGACGCCGCTCGGGAGAACTTGGCGTGGTGCGCCGACAACGGAGTGCACGCCGTGGTCGGCACGACCGGCTTCGAGGAGCACGACTACAAGGAGCTGGCGGAACGGTTCACATCGAGCAACTGCTTCGTCGCCCCGAACTTCGCCATCGGGGCCGTGCTCATGATGCGCTTCGCCGAGTTGGCGGCGCCGTACTTCGAGTCGGCCGAGATCATCGAGCTGCACCACGAGCAGAAGATCGACGCTCCGTCGGGCACGGCGATGTTGACCGCCCAGCGCATCGCCGCCGCGTCGAGTGAGTGGTCGCCCGACCCGACGAGTACGACCGTCGTGGAGGGGGCCCGGGGCGGTGAGGCGGCCGGGGGGATCCGCGTGCACTCGGTGCGTTTGCGCGGGCTCGTGGCCCACCAGGAGGTGCTGTTCGGCACGACCGGGCAGAGCGTGTCGATCCGCCACGACTCCTACGACCGCAGCTCGTTCATGCCCGGCGTGATCCTGGCCGTGAAGTCAGTCGCGAGCCGTCCCGGCCTCACCGTCGGCCTCGACGCCCTCCTCGACATCTGAGCCCTCGGCCGGCTCGTCACCTTCGAGCTCTTCGATGGACATCCGCTCCTTGTGCTCCCACCGGCTCACCACGATCGAAAGCGCGACCAGAGCGATGCTTATGGCCGTCGTCACCACGAGGTTGCGGTTGAAGAACCCGACGATGCCCTCCACCGGGGCGGAGAAGACGTTCCCGAAGACCTTGAGCGCCACCACGGCGCTGATCGTGCCGGCCACGTTGAGCAGCATGAACACCCCGAACCGCATCCCCGTGACGCCCGCCATGGCGCAGACGATGGCCCCTGGGAAGAGGAACACGGCCGGGTAGGACGCCTTCTTGAAGATTCGCTCCATCAGCCGGGCGTAGCTGCCCATGCCGGCGTTGACCTCGAGCCAGCGAATGGCCCGGTCGCCGTAGTACTTGCCGAGGAGGTAGTAGAGCGGGTCGGACAGCGTCCGGCGGAAGGTCGCCACGATCAGGAACGGCCAGAACGACACTCGTTCGGCGAGGATCAGGTTGCGGTTGCGTGCCTCCATCAGGATCAGCAGCAGGGGGTGCTTGGCGGCCAGGGTCGGCGTCAACGCCGAGGCCACGAACGCCACGCCCGAGAGGACGATGATGGGCACGACGATGAGCAGCAGCTTCTGGCGCGGCAGCTTCGGGTGTTCGGGCTCGCTCTGCTCTTCGGTCTGCTCCTCCATGGTGGAGCCAAACCTAAGCGACGGCAGCCCGGAGGTGGTCGGTGAGCGCCGCCCGCGGGACGCGGGCGTTCAGGCCGCTCGTCGACGGCATGACATAGGCGGGGACCCCGCCCAGACCGCCCGGTTGCCAGCCGGGCTGGGCCCGGCGGTCCACCGCGACCCGCCATCCCGCCAGGCCCACGAAGACGACCGCCCGGGGCCGAAGCCATGCGGTGAGACGGGTGACGCGCGCCAGGCCGTCGCGGTACTCGGCCGGTGTCAGCTCGCCGGCTGAGGCGGACGGCCGCTTCACGAGGTCGGTGAAGCCCACCCCCTCGGACAGAGCCAGCTCGGGGTCCCGGGCCGCAGAGACGAGCCCGGCAGCCAGCGCGGCGGGCCAGAAGCGGTTGGAGCGCCCGGCGTAGCCGACGCCCAGATCGGCCGAAACCAGGCTCGGGTTGAGCCCACAGACCAGCAGCCGCATGTCCGGTCCGACCCAGTCGGGCAGCGTGCGCAGCCGCCGGAGCCCTCCCTGTACCGCCGCCGCCCGCTCGAAGCCGCCGCCGTGCACGAGGTCGTCCGACTCGACGGCGAGGGTGACGACGGCGCCGACCGGCGTGGACCGGTGCCGGCGCGCCAGCGCGAGGGGGAGGGAGGGGTCGATCACCACGGCACAGAACGAACAACCCCCGCCACCTGCAGATGGCGGGGGCCGTCGGAGAGCAAGGTGGGCCGAACTCTCGGCACTATCATATGACCTTCCCCGCTCGTCGTTCGGCGGATTTCCGGGTCACGCCCGCTGGTAGGGTGCCGGGCGATGGCCCGTTTCGGGGCGGTGGTCACCGCCATGGTCACCCCGTTCGACGACGGCGGTGCGCTCGACCTCGACGGGGCGGTCCGTCTGGCCCGATGGCTCACCGACCACGGCAGCGACGGCTTGGTGCTGGCCGGTACGACCGGCGAAGGCCCCGTGCTGGGCGACGACGAGAAGGTCGACCTGTGGCGGGCCGTGGCCGAGGCGGTGACTGTCCCGGTGGTCGCGGGAACGGGCAGCAACGACACGGCACACTCGGTCCAGCTCACCCGGCGGGCGGCCACGTGCGGCGTCGCCGGTGCGCTCGTGGTGACGCCGTATTACAACCGGCCGCCCCAGTCCGGCATCGAGGCCCACTTCCGCGCCGTGGCCGGAGCGTCCGACCTGCCCGTCCTGCTCTACGACATCCCGGTGCGCACCGGCCGCAAGATCGCCCACGACGTGATGGTGCGCCTGGCCCGGGAGGTGCCGCAGGTGATCGGTGTCAAAGACGCCGCCGGCGATCCCGCCGGTACCGCCAAGCTGGTGGCCGAGGCGCCGGACGGGTTCGAGGTCTACAGCGGTGACGACGCGCTCACGCTGGCGCTGCTGGCGGTCGGCGCCGTCGGGGTGGTCGGCGTGGCCACGCACTGGGCGGCGCCGCACTTCGCCGAGATGATCGCCTCGTTCGAGAAGGGCGACGTGAGCCGGGCGCGCCAGGCCCACGAGCGCCTGCTCCCGTCCTACGCCTACGAGACCGGCGACGCCGCACCCAACCCGATCCCGGCCAAGGCGATGATGCGCGTGCTCGGGCTGCCCGTGGGCGAGTGCCGGCTGCCGATGGGACCGGCGCCGGCCGGCCTGGAAGACCGGGCGCGTGAGGTGCTCGCGACCCTTGGCTGACGCGGTTCGGGTCACCTTCCTGGGTGGCCTGGGGGAGATCGGGCGCAACTGTGCCGCCGTCGAGCTCGGCGGCCGGATCATGCTGCTCGACTGCGGGCTCATGTTCCCCGAGCCCGACATGCCCGGCATCGACCTGGTGCTGCCGGATTTCACGTGGATCCGCCAGAACGCCGAGCGGGTCGAGGGCTGCATCCTGACTCACGGCCACGAGGACCACATCGGAGCCCTGTCGTTCCTGCTGCGAGACCTGTCCTTCCCGATCTTCGGCTCGGAGCTGACCCTCGGCCTGGCCCGCAACCGCATCGAGGAGTCCGGGCTACTCGAGCGCACCACGCTCAACCCCATTCGTGACGGCGAGCGGCGCCGCATCGGCCCGTTCGACTGCGAGTTCGTCCCGGTCACCCACTCGGTGCCGCACGGCTTCGCCACCATGTTCCACACCCCCCAGGGCGTGATCATGCACACGGGCGACTTCAAGCTCGACCTCACGCCGGTGGACGGCCGCCTCACCGACCTGGCCCGCATCGGGACGATCGCCACCGAGTCGGGGATCCGGTTGCTGCTGTCCGACTCGACGAATGCCGAGGAGCCCGGGCACACGGCCAGCGAGAGCTCGGTCGGGCGTGTGCTACGGGACTATTTCCGCGCCGCCGCCGGCCGGCGCGTGATCACCGCCTGCTTTGCGAGCCACATCCACCGCATCCAGCAGATCGCCGATGCCGCCGTCGGCACCGGCCGCAAGGTCGCGACGCTCGGCCGGTCGATGGCCAAGAACGTCGCCCTCGCCCGCCAGATGAACCTCCTCACGATCCCGGGCGACGCCCTGATCGACATCGAGCGCATCGGCGACCTGCCGCCCGGGCAGGTGTGCGTGATCTCGACCGGGTCCCAGGGCGAGCCGCTTTCGGCCATGGCGCTGCTGGCGGCGGGCGAGAACAAGTGGCTGCGCCTCGTCGAGGGCGACATGGTGATCCTCAGCGCCCACGCCATCCCCGGGAACGAGTACACGGTCAACAAGGTGATCGACGGCCTCTACCGGCGCGGCGCCGAGGTGGTCCACGCCGGACTGGCCGACGTGCACGTGAGCGGGCACGGCCAGCAGGGCGAGCTCGAGACCATGCTGGCGATCACGCGGCCGGAGTTCTTCATCCCCGTGCACGGCGAGTTCCGCCACCTGACGCACCACTCCCGGCTGGCGATGCAGATGGGCATCCCGGCCGACCACGTGCTGCTGGCCGAGGACGGCGACGTGGTGGAGCTCTCCGACGACGGCCTCGACTTCGTCGACTCGGTCCCGGCCGGGTTCCTGTTCGTCGACGGCACGGTCGGCGACGTGGGCCACGGGGTGCTGCGTGACCGCCGCGTGCTGGCCGACGAGGGGTTCGTGGTCGTGATCGTGACGGTCGACGCCCACACCGGCGAGGTCGTCGGGAACCCCGAGATCATCACCCGCGGCTGGGTGCACGCCCCCGAGGCCGAGGCCCTGCTCGACGAGGCCCGCGACCAGGTCGTGAAGTCCCTCTCGGACACGCCCGCCGAAGGCACCGTCGACGTCGAAGCCATCAAGCGCCGGGTCCGCCAGGCCGTCGGCCGGTTCGTCAACGAACGCACCCGCCGCCGCCCGATGATCGTCCCCGTCGTCGTCGAAGCCTGACCCCCTTTACTCCGCGCCATTGGGGGTGTGAGACCCCTCTTCTGCAGATCAATCGGCAGATGTGTTGCTGCTGTTACGGTTGTTGCCACTGTGGCCACCAAGGCGGCGGCAAAGAAGCCGCGTCCGAAGGCGTCCCCGGCCCGCCGCAAGCCGGTAGCTCGCCGCAAGCCGGCGCCGCGGGCGAAGCCCGCACCGAAACCGTCGAAGCGCCCCAAGCTCGGGGACCACGCCCAGGACCTGATCGGCCTGGCCCTACTGGCGGCCGCGCTGCTCGTGGCGCTGGCCGTGTTCGCCGACCTCGCTGGACCGGCGGGACGGGTGATCGACGACGGGCTGACGACGGCATTCGGTGGTGGCCGGTTCGCCCTGCCCATCCTCCTCGCGACGGCGGGCGGGTTCGTGCTCTGGCGGCGGCCGCTCGACGACGCCGTCCGCCTGGGTGTGGGCCTCGTCCTCGTGCTGGCCACGTCGTGTGGGTTGCTGCGCAACGCGTCGGCGGACGGCGGGGCGGTGGGCGACTTCGCCGCCGAACCGATGCGGGGCGTCATCGGGCCGTGGGGTACCGGGCTCGTCCTCATCACCGTGCTGGTCGGCGCGCTGCTCGTGATCGGCCGTACGACCGTACGTGATGCCGTCACGGTCGCGGGGCGGGCCGGGCGCGGTGCCGGCCGCCTGCTCGCCCAGTTGGGCCGCATGGGCTCCGACGACGCCGACGCGGCGCCGGCGCCCGTGTCCGTGCCCGAGCCGGTCGCGACAAAGCCGGCCCCGCCGGCTCCACCGCCACCACCCGAGCCGGCGCCGGCCGTGTCCGTGCATGTGCCCGAGGACGCGCCTCCGTCCGAGCAGCTCGCCATCGACCTCGGCCCTGCGGCCGAACCCGGGACGTGGAAGCTGCCATCGCTGTCACTGCTGCGCCGGGGCGAAGCGCAGCGCATCGACGAGCGGATGGTCGAGGCGGGGGGCCGCGCCCTCGAAGCGGCCCTGGCCGCTCACGGCGTGGAGACCCGCCTGGTGGGGATGACTGTCGGCCCGACGGTGACGCGCTACGAGCTCGAGCTGGGCCCGGGGGTGAAGGTGGCCCGGGTCACCAACCTCCACAAGGACATCGCCTACGCGATGGCGTCGGCGGACGTCCGCATCCGGGCCCCGATCCCGGGCCGGTCGGCCATCGGCGTCGAGGTGCCCAACACGCAGCGCCAGCTGGTGCTGCTCGGCGATGTGCTGGCGTCGCCCGACGCGCCGCGGGCGGTGCACCCGCTCGAAGCGGCCATGGGCCGTGATATCGCCGGGCGCGCCATCATGGTCAA
>JBOGIC010000287.1:0-2080 GCA_050744985.1 Acidimicrobiales bacterium | reverse complement strand
TCGCGCAGGGTGGCGAGCAGGCGGATGCGCTCGTGTGGTTCTTCGACGCCGTCGAGTGCCGCCTCGTACTGACCGACGAGCTTCTCGGTGCGACGCGCGAAGACGGCCTCCACTACCTCGGGGCCCGCCTCCTCGGCCAGGTCCTCGAGCAGCTCCAGGGCGAACGCGTCGTAGCGACGCGGGAACTGCTCCATGCCTTCACTCGACAGCCGCCACCCCGACGCCGGCCGGCCCCGGCGCTCGTGCCAGGCCGAGGCGGGGACGTGCTCGACGAGGCCGGCGGCCACGAGGGCGTCGAGATGGCGGCGGACGCCCACCACGCTCATCGACAGCTCCTGGGCCAGTTCGTTGACCGTGATCCCCGGATGGGTGCGCAGCAGCACGATCAGCTCACGCCGGGTGGTCACCAAGCCACCAGGGTACCGGGCGTCAGGGGAGCCGGCCGCGGCCCGTCAGCCGCCCATGGTGTGGAAGGCGCCGGCGCCGATCGCCTGCGTCCCGGGCCCGACGGGTACGGCCACGGGGGCGTGGCGGTCGGTCGTCGTGCCGTCGCCCACCTGGCCGGCCACGTTCCAGCCCCACGCCTTGATAGTGCCGTCGCGGTGCAGGAGCACGCTGTGGTAGGCGCCGGCGGCAATCTCCACCACCCCGTTCTCGCCGCCGAACCCGAGGAAGACGGGGAAGTTGCGGTCGGTCGTGGTGCCGTCGCCGACCTGTCCGAGCGGGTTCCAACCCCACGCGTAGACCGTGCCGTCGCCCTCGAGGGCGAGCGTGTGGGCGGCGCCGGCGGCCACGCGGACCATCCCGCTGGCGCCGTTGGAGCGCGTGGGAACGAGGCGGTCGACCGTGTCCTTCGTGCCGAGCTGGCCGGCGAAGTTCCAACCCCACAGGTAGATCGAACCCTGCTGGACGGCGATGTTGTGGTAATGGCCGGCGGCCAGCTCGGTGACGTCGCTGAGCCCCGCGACCGGCACCGGCGTGTGACGGTCGGTGGTCGTGCCGTCGCCCAACTGGCCGAGGGCGTTCCAGCCCCACGACCACACGGTGCCGCCACCCTTGCGGGCGAGGTTGTGGAAGGCCCCGGCCGACACCTGGCTCACGCCGGTCAGACCCGCGACCGCGACGGGCGTGTAGCGGTCGGTCGTCGTGCCGTCGCCGAGCTGCCCCACGCCGTTCCAGCCCCAGGCCCACACGGTGCCATCGGCCTTGACCGCCAGCGAGTGATACGCGCCGGCCGACACGGCCACCACGTTGGCAAGCCCGGCGACCGGCACCGGGGAGTGACGGTCGGTCGTCGTGCCGTCGCCCAGCTGGCTGAGGCCGTTCCAGCCCCAGGCCCACACGGTGCCATCGGCCCGAAGGGCGAGGCTGTGGTAGATGCCGCCGGCGACCTGCACAACCTGCGTCAGGCCGGCGACGTCCTGGGGCAGGTGCCGGTCGAGGGTGGTCCCGTCGCCCAGTTCGCCCACCGGGTTCCAGCCCCACGCCTGCGCCGGGCCGGCGTCGGGGCCGGCGCTCTCGTAGGCGCCCATATCGACGATCGCCGTGCCGTTGCCGTCGCCGTCGACGACGCGGGGGTTGCCCTGGATGTCGGTGCCTGGGAGCAGCGGGTGCGGCGCCTGGCCGGCGTCCATGGCGGGGGAGGGGTGCCGCAGCGTGCCACTCCCGTAGGTTGTAAAACGCGGGTCGGTCGCGATGTTGCCGTTGACGCCGACGACCGCACCACACCCGGCCGTGACCGTCGCAGACGGGTCGCCGTTGAAGAGGTCGTTGTGCCGCAGGTCGGCGTACGCGGCGGCTTGGCACTCGACGACCGTCCGGCCGGCGGGGCCCTGCATCACGTTGTTGGTGACCGACACCGTCGCCGGGGTGGCGGCGTACAGGGCAGTGGCGACTGGGGCGGTGTTCGACGTGAACGTGTTGTTGGTGACGGTGGGATGGAGTCCGCCCACGGCGAACGAGGCGAGCCCTCCACCCGCGCCCTCGGCCGTGTTCCCGTGGAGCGCGTTCTGGACCACGACGGCGTCGGTGTCACCGCCCAGCAGGATCCCGCCGCCCGACGAGTACGTCGCCCGGTTGC
>JBOGIC010000286.1:0-1986 GCA_050744985.1 Acidimicrobiales bacterium | reverse complement strand
CCCGTGGTAGGTGGCGGTGGCGTAGCTCAGGGGCCGGCAGGGGGCGTTGGCCGCGAACAGGCCGAGGCGGACCGGCGGGTAGCAGTCGGCGAACGCGTTCAGCGCGGCGTCGCCGGGATTCGGCGGGCGCGGCGGCGTCTCCAGCCTCACCGCCTGCCGAAGCTTCTGCCAGGCCGACAGGTGCGGGACGGGTACCCGGGCCGCGGCGAGCATGAACTCGGAGAAGCGGTCGAACGTCCTGACGAAGAAAACCGGCAGGGTCATGCCGATCATGTCGGTCTCGACGGCGCCATGAGTCACGCCGTGGTCGTCGGTCGTCAGCTCGCCGAGCAGAAACTTCACGGCCATACCTCGCACGGCCGCCACGGAGTCCGCCTCGCCGTGTGTGCCCGTGCCGTTCGAGAACCGGACGATGACCGGGATGGGGTCTCCCGAGAAGTGCTCCGCGTCGCAGTACCGGCGGGCGACGGGATTGGCTTCGAACCAACCCGTGCCGGTGATCCCGGGCGAGTGGATCGGACGGGTGCCCTCGACATAGTTCGAGGCGTGTGCGATCAGAGTGTCGATCGTCGAGTCGACGCGGTCCCGCACGCCTCGACTCTATTGTGTGCAGCCTCGGCTCGACCCAGGAAACGACGGGACCTGATGGCGCAAGCTGGCAAAGGCGGAACCCCCTACCGAGAGATCGGCAAAGCCCTGGCCGCCGCGGTGTTGGCGGCGGCGTGGTCCCGCCGGTCCCCGCGCCCGCCCGTCCCGGCGCCCTCGCTGTCGCCCTCCGACAGCCTGCAGCGGACGATGAACCTCATCATCCCGCTGCGGTTCCCCACGCTGGTCGCCCGCGGCGACCTGGCGCGGATCCTCTTCGAGGCCACCGATCAGATCACGGCCGGGCTCAACGCGGTGGGAACCATCCACTTCGCCCGCTTCGACGTCGTCGCCGGCCACCTCTGCATGTTCTCCGTCTACGACGGCGAGTTCAGCTCGTACATCCGCGACTTCATCGGCGCCATCGGTAGCGGCTTCGACGCCCTCCTGGGCTGTGTGAAGGATCCGCCCTCCCGGCCGGTCTCCGAGCATGTCGACGAGTTCGTGGATTGGGTCCGCGAACGCGACGCCTTCCAGCTGCCCGAGTTCCCGACGGGGATCCTGACGGGCGGTTTTCTGGGCGTCCAGCGGGACACGCTCGTGGCGCTGCATCGGAACCGCCACGTCCAGCTGGCCATCTACAGCGCCTACCCCGGGTTCTCGGTGGCCCAGATCCGGGACCAACTCGACGTCGGCTGGTGAACGGGAGGATGACGGCGGTCGACCTGCACGAGCTGCAAGGCAACATCCTGCGCAGCTACGGCCGGGCGTTTCCCGTGGTCCGCCACCTCGTACTGGCGGTCCGGGACGCCAACGTGGCTCGGGCGGCGCTGGGCCGCATGGTCGACGGCAGCCCCGACACCCCTCAGGTGACGGCGACCAACCCCAGTCCGAAGGACGCCGGGATGGACTGGTGCCTCAACGTGGGGATCACGTTCCGCGGCCTCGAGGCGTTCGGCGTGCCGGACGCGAGTCTTGCGACGTTCCCCTCCGAGTTCCGTGAGGGCATGGTCGCTCGCGCTCCCCGACTGGGCGACGTCGGCGACAGCGCCCCTGAGCGGTGGATTCCCGGGATGGCCGACGCCGACCAGGTCCACCTGCTCGTCACCATGCACGCCCGGCGTGAGCACGACCTCGACCGGCTCACACGTGAGGTCCTGTACCTCGGCCGCGGGCAGGCGTTCGACCTCGTCACGTCGGATCCGATCGACGGTCGCCACATGACCGATGAGCACGGCGGGCACATCGTCCACTTCGGCTACCGCGACGGGATCTCGCAGCCGAAGTTCGAGGTCATCCACCGGGCGCCGGGGGTGGTGCCGGCCCAGGCCGGGTTCACCCCCCTCGGGGCGGTCCTCCTCGGGCACCCCGTCGAGGCGCTGGGCATGACCTGGCGCGTGC
>JBOGIC010000285.1:0-3143 GCA_050744985.1 Acidimicrobiales bacterium | reverse complement strand
CTGGCGCCCGGGGTCAACCAGCTGGTCCGGGTGTACGTCGCCCAGAAGCGCAAGATCTCCGAGGGCGACAAGCTGGCCGGCCGCCACGGCAACAAGGGCGTCATCTCCAAGATCCTCCCGGTCGAGGACATGCCCCACATGGCCGACGGCACCCCCGTCGACATCATCCTCAATCCCCTCGGCGTGCCGAGCCGGATGAACGTCGGCCAGGTGCTCGAGGCGCACCTCGGCTACGCCGCCCGGTGGGGCTGGCCCCAGGCCAAGCACGCCCAGCCGCCGCAGGACGCCAACGCCAACAAGACCCGGCCGATCACCAACCCGGCCGTGTGGATCGCGTCGCCGGTGTTCGACGGCGCCCACTGGGACGAGGTGGACGAGTCGGGGCGCAACCCGACCATCAAGAACCTCCTCGAGACCATCAACCCCGAGGGGCCCGACGGCGAGCGGCTGATCCAGCCCGACGGCAAGACCATGCTCTACAACGGTCGCACCGGCGAGCGCTACGACCAGCCCATCACCGTGGGCTACGTCTACATCCTGAAGCTGCTCCACCTGGTGGACGACAAGATCCACGCCCGCTCCACCGGCCCGTACTCGATGATCACCCAGCAACCGCTGGGGGGGAAGGCGCAGTTCGGGGGACAGCGCTTCGGCGAGATGGAGGTGTGGGCCCTCGAGGCCTACGGCTCCGCCTACGCGCTCCAGGAGCTGCTCACCATCAAGTCCGACGACGTGCTGGGCCGCGTGAAGGTCTACGAGGCCATCGTCAAGGGCGAGAACATCCCCGAGCCGGGCATCCCCGAGTCGTTCAAGGTGCTCATCAAGGAGATGCAGTCGCTGTGCCTCAACGTGGAGGTGCTGTCCACCACGGGTGAGGAGATCGAGATGCGAGAGCTCGACGAGGACGTGTTCCGCACGGCCGAAGAGCTCGGCATCGACCTGTCCCGCCCCGAGAGGGGCTCGGACGAAGAGGACGAGCGACGCCGCGCCGAACGCGGTGTCTTTTAGAGAGGACACAGTTGCTCGACGTAAACAACTTCGACCAGCTCCGGATCGCGCTGGCTACCGCCGACTCGATCCGCACGTGGTCCAACGGAGAAGTCAAGAAGCCGGAGACGATCAACTACCGCACGCTCAAGCCCGAGAAGGACGGGCTCTTCTGCGAGAAGATCTTCGGTCCCACCAAGGACTGGGAGTGCTACTGCGGCAAGTACAAGCGTGTCCGGTTCAAGGGCATCATCTGCGAGCGCTGCGGCGTCGAGGTCACCCGCTCCAAGGTGCGGCGCGAGCGCATGGGCCACATCGAGCTGGCCGCGCCGGTGGTGCACATCTGGTACCTCCGCGGCACCCGCTCGTGGCTCGCCTACCTGCTCATGGGCACCGAGCCCCGTGAGGAGCTGAAGGCCAAGCAGCTCGAGAAGGTCATCTACTTCGCCGCGAACCTCGTCACCTTCGTCGACGACGAGAAGCGCCACGGCGACCTGCCCGAGCTCGAGGCCGAGCTGCAGGAGGAGCTGGCCGAGATCGAGCGCTCGCGCGACCTCGACATCGACCGCCGGTTCAAGCAGCTGGAGGAGGAGGTCGAGGAGCTCGAGGGCGCCGGCGCCAAGGAGTCCGAGCTGAAGGCGCGCCAGAAGATCGCCGACAAGGAGGTCGCCCAGATCCGCGAGCGGGCTCAGGCCGAGCTCGACCTCGCCCGGCGTGCCTTCGACGAGTTCCGCGACCTGTACGCCCGCAAGATCATCGAGGACGAGGTCGTCTGGCGGCAGCTCAAGGACCGCTACGGCGACTACTTCCGCGGCGGCATGGGCGCCGACGCCATCGCCCAGCTCATCGCCGAGATCGACTTCGACTCCGAGGAGATCAAGCTCCGCGAGGCGATCGACGCCAACGACGGCCGCCGGCCCCTGTCGGCCCAGCGCAAGCAGAAGGCCATCAAGCGGCTGAAGATCGTCACCGCCTTCAACCGCCGCGACGAGAACACGGGCAAGCGGGTCAACGACCCGTCGGCCATGATCCTCGACGCCGTGCCGGTCATCCCGCCCGACCTGCGCCCCATGGTGCAACTCGACGGTGGCCGCTTCGCCACGTCCGACCTCAACGATCTCTATCGCCGCGTCATCAACCGCAACAACCGCCTGAAGCGACTGCTCGACCTCGGTGCCCCCGAGATCATCGTCAACAACGAGAAGCGGATGCTGCAGGAGGCGGTCGACGCCCTGTTCGACAACGGCCGCCGCGGCCGGCCGGTCACCGGTCCGGGCAACCGCCCGCTGAAGTCGCTGTCCGACATGCTCAAGGGCAAGCAGGGCCGGTTCCGCCAGAACCTGCTCGGCAAGCGTGTCGACTACTCGGGCCGCTCGGTCATCGTCGTCGGCCCGACGCTGAAGCTGCACCAGTGCGGTCTGCCGAAGCTGATGGCGCTCGAGCTGTTCAAGCCGTTCGTCATGAAGCGCCTCGTCGACACCGAGATGGCCCAGAACATCAAGTCGGCCAAGCGGATGGTCGAGCGCCGTCGCCCGCAGGTGTGGGACGTGCTCGAGGAGGTCATCAAGGAGCACCCCGTGTTCCTCAACCGGGCCCCCACGCTGCACCGCCTCGGCATCCAGGCCTTCGAGCCGATCCTCGTCGAGGGCAAGGCCATCCAGATCCACCCGCTGGTCTGTGCGGCGTTCAACGCCGACTTCGACGGCGACCAGATGGCCGTGCACCTGCCGCTGTCGGCCGAGGCCCAGGCCGAGGCCCGCATCCTCATGCTGTCGGCCAACAACGTGCTGTCGCCCGCCCACGGGCGCCCGCTGACCGTGCCCAGCCAGGACATGGTCATCGGCATCTACTACCTCACCGAGCTGGTCGAGGGGGCCGAGGGCGAGGGCCGCAAGTTCCGCCACGACTGGGAGGTCGAGCAGGCCTACGACGAGGGCGGCCTGTCGCTGCACGCCCGCATCGAGGTCCAGACGGGCATGAACGACGAGGAGGGCAAGCCGCAGTACCGCTCCACGACGGCCGGCCGGCTGTTCCTGGAGTCGGCGCTCCCGCCCGACTTCTGCCCGAACTACGGCTACATCACGGCGTCGGTGAAGAAGAAGACCATCACCGACATCGTCGAGAAGCTGGTCGACGAGTACCCGAAGGCCGTCGTG
>JBOGIC010000284.1:0-2285 GCA_050744985.1 Acidimicrobiales bacterium | reverse complement strand
GTCGGGCTCGCGCTCAACCGCGACAACGTGGCGTCGGCGATCGTGGTGACGGGAATGTCGTGTGCGGACGCGGACGCCTTCGCGCGCAAGGCTTGGCCCCGGCTCGGACCGTTGAACGGGCCCGCGTTGGCCGACGTCTATGGCTTCACGTGCGTGCGTACGGCCCAGCACGGAGGCCGCGGGGTGCCGACCGCGACCTACGAGTGCATGCGAGGCACGCAGACCATCTCGATCACCCGAACGTGACCGCATCGTGGGTATCCTGATGACGGCCCTCGGCGTGGGAGTGTGAATGGCGGCGACGCGGCGGACGAGACGAGCGTGCCTGCGGCCCACCTGATCCGCCGGCGAGCCGGTGCGGTGCTGGTCGCCGCCGGGGCGCTGGCCGAGGCGGTCCTCGTCGTGCTCGTCAACGCTTGTAGCGACCGCGCCGTTGCATGGGGCGAGATCGCGATCGTGGTCGGCGTCGGGCTGGTCTTCGTCGCCGCCGGGCTGGCGGCGGCACACCGTCGACCGGACAGCCGGATCGGCCCGATGATGGTGCTGACGGGCTATGTATGGCCGCTCGAACGCCTCCTCCTGTCGAACAACCCCCTCCTGTTCACCCTCGGCGCCGCCGTCTACGGGCTCGGGATCGTCATGCTCGGCCACCTCGTGCTCGCCTTTCCAACGGGGCGCCTGACAACGCGGCTGGAGCGTGTCGTCGTCGTCGGCGGGTACCTCCTCGTCGTCGCGAACATCGTCTACGGCATGTTCCTCGACACGACGACCCTCGCCACGAACGGCTGCCCCTGCCCGAGGAACCTGCTGCTTGTCCGCGACAGCGAGTCGGCTCGCGGCGTGCTCCTGACCGTCATCGGGTTCGTCGGCCTCGCCCTCGTGATGATCTTCGTCGGGCTCCTCATCGCCCGCTGGCGCCACGGCACGGTCGTCGCCCGACGGACGATGAGCCCCGTCCTCGCGGCCGCCGGGCTCTGCGCGGTGGCTGTCGGCGCCACGTCGCTCGAGACCGCCGGCATCCTCACGCTCGGGATGCCGTGGTCCCTGGCCGAGGACGCCGCCGTCGCAGCCGTCCCCGTGGCGTTCCTCGTCGGTCTGGCGCGAAGCCGGATGACGCCGCACGCGGTCGGCAAGCTCGTCGTCGACCTCGGGGCCAAATCCGGCGAACGCAGCGAGATCCGCGCCGCGCTGGCCCAGGCGCTGGGCGATCCAACCATCGCGGTCGCCTATTGGATCGACGACACCCAGCGCTACGTCGACTACGACGGCCGCCCCGTCGAGTTGCCCTCCGAGGGATCGGGCCGCGCCGTCACCCACCTCGAGCGCGGCGGGCGCCGTGTGGGAGCGCTGATCCACGACCCGGCGCTCGAGGACGAGCCCGCCCGGGTGAGGTCGGTGGCGATGGCGGCCGGGCTCGCCCCTGAGAACGAGCGGCTCCGCGCCGAGGTGCTGGCCCAGTTGGCGGAGGTGCGCGCCTCACGGGTCCGCATCGTCGAGGCGGCGGACGCCGAGCGGCGAAGGGTCGAGCGCAACCTGCACGACGGGGCGCAACAGCGACTGGTGACGCAGTCGCTGGCCCTGCGCATGGCGGGCAATCGCCTGGACGGCAACGCCGACCCGGCGACTGTGGCACTGCTGGCCGACGCGCGGGACGAGCTCGATGCGGCGCTACGGGAGCTCCGCGAACTGGCCCGCGGTTTGCATCCGGCCATCCTTAGCGAGGAGGGGTTGGTCGCCGCGGTCCTGTCGTTGACGGACCGGTGCCCTGTGCCCGTCGAGCTCGAGACCACTCTCGAGTCCCGCCTCGCCCCGGCCGTGGAGGCCGGCGCGTACTACGTCGTCGCCGAGGCGGTCGCCAACGCCGCGAAGCACGCGCGGGCCAGCGTCATCACGGTGCGCCTGCACGCCGGAGACGAGGGCCTGCAGGTCGAAGTCGTCGACGACGGCGTGGGCGGGGCCGACCCGGGCGGTTCGGGGCTCGTCGGCCTCAGCGACCGGGTGAGCGCGCTCGACGGCCGTCTGCGCATCGACAGCTCATCGGCGTGCGGCACCTGCCTCGTCGCTGTCCTTCCCTGCCGGCGTTCGTCGTAGTCACCACTTCGCCGCCGGCGGCAGCACGGACTCGTCGAGGCGGCCGGTCTTCTCGAAGATCGCCTCGAGGCGCCGGCCGCCCTCGAGCGACTTGCGGCACACGAACTCGAAGTGGGCGATCCAGAACGTGCGCGTGGGGCCGAACCGGAACTGCGGGCCCATGCCCTTCTCCCACGACCCGAAGCGCGACCGGC
>JBOGIC010000283.1:0-1746 GCA_050744985.1 Acidimicrobiales bacterium | reverse complement strand
CGAGCCCGTCGACCACGCACTGCACGACGCCGGTGTGGTCGCGCAGGTCGACGAAGGCGAGGTGCTTGCCCTGCTCGCGGACGCGGTCGACCCAACCGCAGACGGTCACCTTGCGGCCGGAATCGTCCGCTCGGAGCCCGCCGCAGTAGTCGGTCCGCAGGCTCATGACCCCAGCCGCTCCCGCAGCACGTCCACGAGCTTCTCGCGCGCCACTTCCTCCTGGTCGCCGGCCCGCAGGTCACGAACCGTGGCGACGGCCGCGGCCATCTCGTTCTCGCCGACGATGACGGCGAAGCGCGCCCCGGCCCGGTCGGCCGCCTTCAGCTGGGCCTTCAGCGAGCGCTGGTCGAACGAGCGGTCGGTGGCGATCCCGGCGGCGCGCAGCTCCGCGCTCGTCGTCGTGGCCTCTCTCCCGCCCACGAGATCGATGACCCACACGTCGACGACCGACTCGGGCGCGGGAAGCACCCCTTCGGCGTCGGCCGCCAGTAGGAGCCGCTCGATGCCGAGACCGAAGCCGATCCCGGGCGTCGGCGGTCCACCCATGTCCTCCACGAGACGCCCGTACCGGCCGCCACCCCCGACGGCGTTCTGCGCCGTGTCGAGCCCGGACGCCTGCAGCTCGAAGGTCGTGCGGGTGTAGTAGTCGAGGCCCCGGACCAACCGCGGCTCGATCCGGTAGGGGATGCCGAGCGCGTCCAGCCCCGACCGCACGGCGGCGAAGTGGGCGGCGCACGCATCGCACAGGTCGTCGACGAGGCGCGGCGCGCCGGCCGTGGCGGTGATACAGGCCTCCCGCTTGCAGTCGAGAACGCGCTGGGGGTTGACGGCGTACCGCTTACGATGCTCGTCGCACAGCTGGTCGGCGCGCGCCGCGAGGTACTCGCGCAGCCGCTCCGTGTACGCGGGGCGGCAGGTTTCGTCCCCCAGCGAATTCAACAGCAGCGTGACCGTGCGCAGGCCCACGTCGGTGCGAGCCACCTCGTAGGCCACCGACACGATCTCGACATCCAGCTCGGGGTCCTCGCTCCCGAGCACCTCCACGCCCAGTTGGTGGTGCTGCCGGTAGCGGCCGGCCTGAGGGCGCTCGTACCGGAAGCTCGGCGCCGCATACCAAGCCTTGAACGGCAGCTGCGGGCGGTGCTGGACGAACGCCCGCACCACGGAGGCGGTGCCTTCGGGACGCAGCGCGATGCGGCGACCCCCCTTGTCGAGGAAGTCGTACATCTCCTTGCGGACGACATCGGTGTCCTCGCCGACGCGCTGGAAGACGGCAAGATCCTCGAACAGCGGGCTGACGACGAGGTGGTAGCCGGCGCCGTTGACGCGCCGCGCGAACCGCCCGATCAGCCGCTGCCAGCGGGCGGATTCGGGCGGGAGCACGTCGTGGGTACCCGGCGGGGCCCGGTGCTCGCTCACCCGCCGGAGGCTAACCGCTCCCCGGCGACCCCCAGTGGGGATGACCGGACCGGTACTATGCCCATCTCGTGAGCCAGCCCTTGTCCCAGGACAACGGGTACGCGTCCGCCCTGCTCGTCGCATCCGGCGTAACCAAGGTCTACCGCACCGCGGCCAACGAGGTGCCGGCGCTGCGCGACATCCACCTCACCATCGAGGCGGGCGAGCTCCTCGCGGTGATGGGGCCGTCGGGCTCCGGGAAGACGACGCTGCTCAACTGCCTCTCCGGGCTCGACGACATCGACGCCGGTCAGGTGCGGGTCGACGGCGCCGACCTCCACGCCATGG
>JBOGIC010000282.1:0-9595 GCA_050744985.1 Acidimicrobiales bacterium | reverse complement strand
GGTCAACACCCAAGAGCTGACCCTTTTCCACCTCTTGAAGGAAAAGGGCCTCAGCTATGACGACTTCAAGATGGTCTTCTTCACCGACAATCTCGCCCTCGGGCAAGCCCTCATCAACAACGACATCGACGTGGCCACCGTTGTCCAACCCTACGCCGCCCAGGTCGTGGCCCAGGCGGACGGCGCCTACCTCGGCAACAACCAGACGGCCTGGGGCGCGGAGGCTCCGGACTGCATGGTCACGGTGAAGGAGTCGGTGCTGGCGGCCCAGCCCGAATGGCTGCCGCGCTACCTCAGCGCGCTGCTGGCCGCAGAGGACGCATTCGCCTCCGATCCGGCCGCCGCCATCGCCGTGTTGGGTCATGGCAAGTACTTCAAGGTGGAAGGCAAGCCGCTGGAGGACGGATTGCGGCGCCAGCCTCCGCAGGTCCGGCTCCCCGGACCGGCGCTCGCGGCGCTGGAGAAGGGCGTGGGCGACATGCGGGACCTGGGGTACGTCAAGTCGCTGAAGGGGTCGGACGTGCTCAACCTGTCATTGCTCGGAAGCGTCTCCTGAACGGCGTCGGGCTCGTGACACAGATCAACTCGACCCTCGTCGACCAGGCCCACGCCCAACTCCGCCGACGGCTGCTGGCCGGCGAGTTCCCGCTCGGGGAACCGTTCGCGGAAGAGGCCACCGCGGCGATGCTCGGCATGAGTCGAACCCCCGTGCGGGAGGCACTCCGGCGCCTTGCCGCTGAGGACCTGTTGATTGCAGGGGCGAACGGCAGGTACCGGCCCAATCCGCCGGACCTCTGCCGGATGAGCGAGCTGTACCAGGTTCGCGTCCGGCTCGAGGAGCTCTCCGTCGACCTGGCGTGTGCTCCGGGAGTCGACCGGCAGGGCCTGGAACGGCTGCGCGAACGTTGGCGGAACCTCGCCCATGAGCGCGAGAACGGTACGGATTTCGTCCACGAGGACGAGTCCTTCCACGTCGAGCTCTGCGCCGCAGGCGGCAATCAGGTGCTGGTTTCCATGCTGCGCCAGGTCAACGACCGCATTCGCATCATCCGAGTGCACGACTTCGTCTCGTCGGACCGGATCACGACGACCGTCCGGCAGCACCGCGCCATCCTCGACGCCGTGCTCGCCCGCCGAGCACCGGTTGCCGGCCAACGCATGCAGGCCCACATCGAGGAGAGCGCCTCGCTCGTCGAAGACCGGGCGCTCAAGGCCATGGCCCGGATGCTGCGGAGCTCGGCGCCCAACGGGAACGCGACAACGGCGAGGAGGAGCGAATGACGCCCATCCACCGGTCTCGACGCACCAACCCGTGGGGAAGGGTCAGCTGATGGCCGACACCCTTCAGGCCAGTCCGCTCGGCACCACCGTCACCACCGTCCCTCCGGCTCCCGGTCGCCGGCCGCGCCGGCGACTCCGACGCCTTCTGGTTGGGGCCGGCTGGGGTCTCGGGAGCTGGACGGTCGTGATCGCGTTGTGGGAGCTGGCAGCGGCGCGCGGGTGGGTCAATCCCGCCCTCTTTCCGCCTCCCAGCCGGTTCGTGCCGTATCTCTTCAACGGTGGTTCGAACATCGGCATCGGACCGAGCTCGGTCACGATCTGGCAGTCGATCGGGTCGACCTTCGGCCGAGTCGCGGTCGGCCTCTTGCTCGGCATTCTCGTCGCCACGCTGATCGGCATCGGGGTCTCGATCCTCAATCCCGTCCGGCGGGCGGTGATGCCCGTGGTGCGGGTCGTCGCGCCCGTCGCGCCCATCGCCTGGATCCCCCTCGGGCTCTCGCTCTTCGGGATCGGCAACGGGACTGCGGTTTTCATCGTCTTCATGGGCGTCGTGTTCGTGCTGTCGGTGGCCACGGTTGCCTCCATCGACGCGGTGGATGTCGAGTTGATAAAGACCGCCCGAAGCCTCGGCGCCCGACATGTCCACCTCTGGACCCGCGTGATCCTGCCGGCCGCCGCGCCGCAGGTGTTCACCATGGTGCGCCTGAACTTCTTCGGGGCGTGGATGGCCGTTCTCGCCGCCGAGATGGTCGGACTGCGGTCCGGCCTGGGTGCCGCGATCATCATCGGGCGGGAGCAGTTCAACGCCGAGCTCATCCTGATCGGCGTCGTGACGATCGGCGTCTGCGGGTTCCTGGCCGACAGCCTGCTGCTCCTCGTGCAGCGTCGCATGCTCTGGTGGGGGAAGGCGTGAGGCGCCTCTGCTGGGAGGGAGTCGGCAAGACCTGGCCCACGCCGGACGGGGATCTGGTCCCCGCTGTCCTCGATGTGGACCTGGAAGTGCGCGAGGGCGAGTTCCTCGCGCTGATCGGGCCCAGCGGGTGTGGGAAGACGACGCTGCTGGAGATCGCCGCCGGCCTGGAGGAGCCAACGTCCGGCCGAGTCACGGTTGACGGTGTCGGGATCGATGGGCCCGGTCCCGAGCGCACACTCCTGTTCCAGGATCACCACCTGTTTCCCTGGCTGAAGGTCCGCGAGAACGTGGCGCAGGGGCTGTTGTTCGGCGGGATGTCGCGCCGCGACCGGTGTGCCCGCGCCGAGGCCATGCTGGCGGCGGTGGGTCTGTCGGGCGTGGCCGGCAAGCTCCCACACCAGCTTTCCGGCGGCATGCGCCAGCGGGTAGCGCTGGCTCGCGCCCTGGCGGTGGAACCGCAGGTTCTCCTCCTCGACGAGCCGTTCGCCTCGCTCGACTTCCAGACCCGCTTGCTCATGCAGCGCTATCTGTTGTCGGTGTGGCAGCGCTTCGGTACGACCATCGTGTTTGTCACCCACCAGGTGGAGGAGGCCCTACTGCTGGCCGACCGCGCGGTGCTGGTCTCGGCCGGGCCCGGCCGGGTCCTCGAGGACTTGGCCGTCGACATCGACCGTCCCCGCGATGTCAACGGTGCGGATTTCCTCCGGCTGCGCCGTCACCTGACTGGACACCTGGAACGTGAAGTCATGGCCACGGCCGAAGAAGGGATGGGCCAGCTTGCGTTCTCGGAAGCAGAGCGTGACTTTGTCCCCGCTCGTTGAGGCCGCCGGAATGACCGAGGATCGGAGCGTGTTGCGGTGCGACTGAGCGTCGGTGCGGTGCAGATGATGGCGAAGCTCGGCGACCCCGAGGGAAACCTCGAGCGCATCGGTTCCCTCGTGCGAGAGGTGACGGCCATGGGCGCGCGAGTCGTGGCCCTCCCGGAGGCCATGAACGCGGGCTACCTGTTCGACGACCGTGACCACGCCCTGGCGTGCGGTGAGCTACTCGGCGGCACCTTTGTGCGCGGCCTCGAGCGGGTGGCCGATGAGACGGGCGCCTGGCTGGCGTGCGGCATCACCGAGCGCGACGGCGACGAGCTCTACAACTCCGCCATCCTCGTCGGCCCCGAACGCGGCTTGGTCGCGGTCCACCGAAAGGTGAACTTGGCGCCTCACGATCGCCGCTGGTTCAGCCGAGGCGATGGCCGTCCTGCCCTCGCTGACACCCCTCTGGGCCGGCTCGGATTGTTCATCTGCTTCGACAGCCGCCTGCCGTGGGTCTCGCGGAACCTCGCGCTGGGTGGCGCCGATCTCCTGGTCAACTGCGCCAACTTCTTCAGCGAGGACAAGGCCGCGCTCCACCTTCCCGTGCGCGCCGCGGAGAACGGCATCCCTGTGGTGGCCGCATCCAAGGCGGGTCCGGAGCGGGCTGCCACCTATCAAGGCGGTACCTGTGTCCTCGACGCCGACGGGCAGACGCTGGCCGTGCTCGGACCGGAGGTGCCCGAGGGAATCATCATCGCCGATGTGGAGTTGTCGGTGGAGCGCCGCACGCAGCGTCTGGCGGGACGGAGGCCGAACGCCTACCACGTGCTCGACGACCCCTTTCCCGACACGCCGGCCGGAAGACGTGCTGAGGCGCCGGTGGTGATCGCCGAAACTGTCGTGCAGGTCGCGGCCGTACAGGGCCGGTGGGCCGACCCGTCGTCCCTGGAGCGCCGGCTCGCCCAGGTCGAAGCCCTGGGTGCCGGGATCTGGGTGCTTCCGCAGTCGCCCTGCGATGACCGACCAGCCGAGCCCGCCACCGCCGAGCGCGCGGCGGACCGCTCCGGCGCCGTGCTCGATGCCGTCGCCCGCGCGACGAGACGAGCCGGTGCTTGGTGCGTGCTCGGGACGGTCGTTCGGGACGCCGGGGGGCCCGTCGCGGTTCACGCCATCGTCAATCCGGAGGGGGAGGTCAGGACGAGCCGCCGGGTGCACGTCGATCCGGCGACCGGCTGGTCGCCGACGACCGACGAATGGACGCTGGCGGAGACGCAGTGGGGCCGAATTGCCGTGTTGGGCGGCGCCGACGTCGTCCAGCCGGAATCGGGCCGCTGCGCCGCCCTCCTGGGAGCGGACCTGCTGTGCGTCACAGCCGCCATGGACGCGGCGTGGGTTCGGGACTTGGCCGTCCTCGAGCGCAGCAGCGAGACGCGTTGTCACGTGACCATGGCCAACCGCATCGACGGCTGCGGCGCGCCAGGGCGCAGCGTGGTCGTGCCCCTGACCGGGTTTCCGACCCCGAAACCGCTGGCGGTCGGCCGAGGCGTCGCCCAAGGACCATCGGTGGTCACCGGATTCATCGAGCTGGCCGCCGCTCGCAACAAGCTCATCACCACAGGCACCCACCTGTTCTCGGCTCAGGCCCCCAGCCCGGCGGTGGTGTCGTGAGCGCCGGAGACCAGTGCCGGATCCTGAGCCTCCGAGACTTCGTCGCATCGACGGGAGTCGGCTACGACGAGGGTGTCGTGGCCCTTGCCGGCGGTCCGGTCGTGGTCGAGGGCGCCCTTCAGCGGACCGAGGAGGGTGAGCTGCTGCTGGGAACGGGTGGCGTTGAATGCGCGCACGCCACTCCCCAGCCCACGCTGCTCCTCACTGATCCCTCGGAGTCACTCGAACTGGTCTCCTCCGGCACTCCGGTCCGGCTTCTCGGCGTGTTGGAGTACGGGCTCGAGGTGGGCGACGGCGGGACGGCCACCTACCTGAGGCTGCGGAGTGCGCGTCCCTGTTGATGAGCATCGCCAGACAGGCTCTCGCCGAGGCGCGCTCCCTTCTGGCTCGGACGCCCTGTCGGACCGATCTTCCCGTGCCGCCCGTGCTTCCGCCGCCGCGAGCCGTCCCGATCCCCTCGGGCGGGTCGCCCTCCGCCCCGGCGGGTAAAGGCCCGCTCCTCTCCGCGGCCCGGGCGCTCCGGGCGGGAGATACGACCGCCGAGCGACTTCTCGACCGGGCGCGACGTGCTATCGCCGCACGAAATCCAGAGCTGAACGCGGTGGTCGAGGCCATGGGTGATGACGCCGACCGCGCGGCCCGGGCGGCTGATGAGGAGGCTCGTGCCGGCCGCTGGCGGAGTGCACTCCACGGGATCCCGCTGACCGTTAAGGACGTCCTTGACGTTCAGGGAGCGGCGACCCGGGCTGGGTCCGCCGGCTTCTTGGCCCGTCCTTCCCGAGATGCGGCTGCAGTAGCCAGGATCAAGGCTGCCGGCGCGGTCGTCGTGGCCAAGACGACGACCCACGAACTGGCCCTCGGCGTAACTACTCCGCAATCGGGCCATCCGTTGGACGCCAGCCGAATCCCCGGCGGATCCAGTGGAGGGTCGGCCATTGCCGTCGCCACCGGCATGGGGCTGGCCTCGATTGGCACCGACACCCGCGCGTCGATCCGCGTGCCAGCCGCGCTCTGTGGTGTCGTCGGTTTCAAGCCCACCCACGGGCTCGTTCCGACTGAGGGTGTAGTGACGCTGTCCTGGACCATGGACCACGTTGGTCCCCTGGCCTCGACGGTCTCCGACGCGGCGCGCGTCGCCGAGGTGCTGATCGGCGATCCTTCCCTGCCGCTGTCATTGCCGCTGTCACTGTCTCCGCAACGGTTGTCGGGAATCCGGGTGGCGGTTCCGCGCGGGGCATTTTCCGGTGCCGACCCCGATGTGGCCGCCGTGAGCCAGACGGCCGTCAAGCGCTTGGAGGCAGCGGGGCTCGACGTGGTGGACGTGGACCGCCCGTCCGACGACGACTTCGACCTCGCCAGCGCCGCGGGCCTCGTCATCAGCCGCTGTGAGGCACTCGCGTTTCACCGGGCTGCGGGTACGCAGATGGATCGCCTTTCCCCCGAAACGGCCGAGCAGCTGCGGGCGGCGGAGGAAATCAGGGCCGAGGAGTACGTCCACGCGCTGCGCGTTCGAGCACGGCTGGCGGGCGATCTCCTCGACTCGTTGGCGGGCCCGAACGCAAGCGCCTTCGTCCTCCCCACCACTTTGGTCACCGCGCCGTTGCGCAGCGAAGCGGACGCGTATCTCACGCGGTTGGCGCGGAACGTGATTCCGTGGAGCATGCTCGGATGGCCGGCCCTGTCGGTGCCATGCGGGAACGACAGCGCAGGACTGCCGGTCGGACTACAGGCCACGGCCCCGCCACACGAGGACGGGCTGGTCCTGTGTCTTGGCCTGATGATCGAGCAAACCAGCGGCTACCCCACGTGCCGAGGCGAAGACAGCCGCGGGGACCCTCCGATCTGACGCCGCCACACACTGCGTCCTTTCAACCCGTCCCCGTTCCGGCGCCCGTTGGCCGGATGAACTGCAGGCTTCCGAGCCGTTGCGCGGCGTCGACGGCTCCGATGGGAAGCCAGCCGTTGACGAGTCGCCCGAAGACGACCCCTTCGGTCAGCCCGAGCCCCTGGAGGTCCCGGAGGAGGAGCTGGGGATCGCCCGATGCGGCCGCCTCGATGAGCACGCGCCCGTCCCGCTGCGTCCACTCCGGCCCGAGCCGGCTGCCCGGCGGGCTGACCGACGGGGGCGGGGCGGTCGTGGCCGTGTCCGGCACCTGATATTCCGCGGGTGCGGACGCCGGCGCGGTGGTGACCGCACTCGGCCCCGGCGGTGCCACGGTGGGGTCGGTTGCGGAAACCGTCGTCGTCGTCGTCGGCGGCGACGGCGGCACCCCGGCACTGCGGACGGATGGCTGGGAGCCACAGGCCGTGGCCATAACAACTGCGAGCGCCACCAGCGCGGTCCTCATCGTGGGCGATCCATGTCCCTTGGACGTACCCAGTCTCCCACCTTGTTCCCGCCGCGAGGCTTGAGCCGTGAAATGTGCCGCCGTGGTTGACGCGCTTTTTGCACCGGGCTAAACGAGGGTGCCCACGCGCCATCTGGCCCAGGGTAAGCCAGTGGCCCGAGGTCTCCAGGCGGGCGGCCGAACGTGTCCAGGCGGGGACAGCAAGGGGCCAGGACGTGGACCGCACGGCGTCAGTTCTTCGCGCCGACGTGGGCGGGCGGCACGTCCGGTGAGTCACAGCGGCCGTCGGTGTCGCGCTGGGCCTCGCCGCCCTGCTGGTCCCGCTGTCACCGTCATCGGCGGAGAACGTCACTTCGGCTGGGCGCCTGACCGGGATCCGACCGGCCCCGACCTGAACTGCGACGTGAGGCACGCCAGCGACTCCCGACCCGAGTTCTATCTGGCGACGGCGTGCGCGAGCTTGGTGGCCGCCGGCGGCAGCCTCTATGAGCCGGCCGACATCCCCGCGGGCAGCTCCGCTTTCCCCCCGAGCAGGAACGACGCCACCGAACGTTACGGGCCACCACCCCAGCCAGTGCCGGGCCCGGCATCGGCGTCGTGGCACGGGTAGGTGGTTCCATGCCCTGGCGAAACGATGGTCCCATCACGCTCGCGAGCGCCATCAGCCCCTCCTCGTGCGGCCGTTCGGCAAGAAATCCGCTGGCGACACCACGAGGGCGGGACGAGCATGGACCCAGGGGACGATGACATGGTACGAACGACCGCTCACATCTACGACCTCATCCACAATGCCTGTGGGAAGGACTACGCGACCGAGGCGGCCGCGCTCGACGAGACGATCCGCATGCGCCACCCGCAGGCTGCGAGCCTGCTCGATGTCGCCTGCGGGACAGGCCGTCACCTTGCACATCTTCGACACCGCTATGACCTCGTCGGCCTCGATGTCGATCCCGAAATGCTCGAACAGGCGCGCAAGCGACTCCCCGGTGTCAGCCTGATCGAGGCTGACATGCGGTCGTTCCAGCTCGATCGTCGCTTCGACGCCATCAGCTGCCTCTTCTCCTCCATCGGGTACATGCGGTCGGTGGAGGACCTCCACGCCGCGGCGGGCTGTATGGCCCGACACCTCGGGCCCGGCGGAGTCCTCGTCGTTGACGGCTGGCTGCGCCCCGATGCGTGGATCGAGCCGGGAACGGTCACGGCGGTGGCGGCCCGAAGCGACGGCGTTGCCGTCGCCCGTGTCGGCCGGTCCCGACGAGTGGGGACGAAGACCCACCTCGATTTCCAGTACCTCGTGGGGGCCGAGGAGAGCATCGCCCATTTGGAGGATCAGTTGGAACTCACGCTCTTCACCGACGAGGAGTATCAAGACGCAATCGTCGATGCCGGGCTGAGGGTGGAGATGGTCCCCAGCCCCATGGCGGGGAGGGACCGCTACATCGGCGTGATGCCGACCTGACCCGATCGCCGGCCGGCAGCGAGGTTCGGTGACATGTACGCGGTCAGCTGGTGGGCGGCATGCGCACGGAAGGTGCAGATAGCGCCCGAGCCCGATCCGAGCCGGCAGCGGGCGATACGTGCCGCTCGTCATCGGATCGCGTTGGCTCCGGGTACGAGCGGTATCGCCTCCCGAGCGCAGAATGGTCATGTTCGGGACGAACAACATCCGTCGCCCCGGTCACCTTCGAACGACTGGGAACCGGCTAGACCTGCGGCGTCCTTCGACGAGGCACCTGAAGCGCGACGTATGGACCGTCCCCTGGATGTCGGTACCGGCGGTTGACCCAGATCGCGGCGACGGCTGCCATGAATCGGAACGGGTACGCCCGCACCTTGGGCCGCTCGATTGCTGGGCCGTAGGTCAGCTGACCCTTCACGCCGACGGTCCACGCCATCGGCACAGTCTGCCCGAGCGAATGTCGGATCTGCGGAAAGTCCATGACCAGGATATGCCGTGTGTCGTCGGGGCCGGTGCGGAGCTATCCGAACAGGATCGAGACGTCCCGGGGTTACCGGCCGCCACCGAGGTAGGCCGAAGGCGGCTCGCCAGATAGTTGCCGGGTGCCCGGCATCTTTCGTCCGTGGGCTCCGGTCGGCGACGGTAACTGCGGACGACGAGGCCGTCATCTACCGAAGTCTCCTCAGGACCAGATCGTGGCCCTGGGGCAAGGTCGATAGTTTCGAGGCATTTGACACGGCCGTCGGCATGATGGCGTGGCGGACACGTCGACGCGTGTTGTACCTCCGCGACCACCGCAACGTCCTTCATAGGTTGGAGGAACTCAACTCGCGTCCCTCGCGGTCTCCCAACCCGATCGACGAGGCGGCAGCTCAGCTGAACGCGCTGATCGCAAAGAGACGGGGCCGGGCATAAGTGCCGGAGGCTTCCTGAACCAGCAGGTCGGTGAAGTGACGGCAGTGATCGCGAGCCTCGAGGCGAGCCGGGCTCAGGGCAACGCGCCGTTTGACGCCACGCGTCGAGCCTGGGCTGTGGCAAACCGCGCGGGTTACAGGAACTCGGACAGCTCGTTCATGAGCTGTCCCTTGCCCTTGGCGCCGATGAGGCGCTTCTTGAGCAC
>JBOGIC010000281.1:0-2933 GCA_050744985.1 Acidimicrobiales bacterium | reverse complement strand
GCCCCCGCCGCCCCCGCCGCCCCCGCTCGAACCCGCTCGCGCTCCGCAGTTCGCGGCGGCCGGCGCCGCGGTCGGGCGGAGCGACCGCACCGAGCAGTTCGAGGCACAGTCGTTCGAGGACGAGCCTGAGGGCGACGAATTCCCGATCGCGGACTACGAGCGGCTGCGCGCCTCGGAGATCCTGCGCCTGCTCGGCGATCTGTCCCCGGCCGAGCTCGAGCAGGTGCGGCGGCGTGAGGTGGCGGGGATGAACCGCTTCACGGTCCTCAGCCGCATCGACGCCCAGATCGAGGAGGCCAGCGTCGCCGCCCCGGCCGCGACCGCCACCGCCACCGCTCCCGGGTGGGACATCGGCGACGATGAGTGGTCAGGCGCCGAGGAGGACGAGGAAGACGAGTACGAGGAGGAGGAGGAGGACGAGGAGGACGAGGAGTACGTCGCACCTCCGCCGGTGATCGCCGCGCCGTCACGAGCCGCCTCCACCCGTCGCCGCCCGCCCACGGCCGCGGCTGCACCGCCCAAGAAGGCCCCGACGCGCAAGGCGCCGACCACGCGTGCCGCCCCACCGGCGAAGACCGCGGCTCCCACCCGCAAGACCCCGACCAGGCAGCCGGCGCCCGCCCCGGCCACGAAGGCCACGACGCCCTCGCCGACCACCAAACGCAAGGCCCCGGCGCCGGCCCCGGCGAAGAAGACGACGACCACGCGCAAGGCCCCGGCCAGGGGGGCCCCGGCGACCCCGAAGAAGACAGCCCCGACCACGCGCAAGACGACGGCCACCAAGACCCCGGCCACCAAGACCCCGGCCGCCAAGACCCCGGCCGCCACGACGACGGCCACCAAGACGACGGCCGCCAAGACCGCGGCCACCAAGACGACCACGAAGAAGGCGGCGCCGGCCAAGGCGCCCGCCAGCACCAAGGAGGCAGTCGCCGCCGCCCGCAAGCGGCTGGCCGACAAGGACGCCACCAAGAAGCGCTCGTAGCGAGCGCTACGGGTTCACATCCAGGGTGACGTCGGCGGGCTCGCCGTCCACGTCGATGCGGCGCGTGCCGGCGGGCAGCGAGCCGGGCGCCACGACCTCGAGCGTCGTCGCCAGCACCTCTCCGGCGACCCAGTCGCGGTGGGTCGCGAGGGCGGCGCCGACCTTGGGGCCGGCGGCGACCCGCAGCGCGACGCGGTCGGTGATGGCCAGGCCCGATTGCTTGCGCAGGTCGTTGAGCTCCCGCGCCAGTTCGCGGGCGACGCCCTCGCCCACGAGCGCGTCGTCGAGCTCCAGGTCGAGGGCCACGGCCCAGCCGCCGTCCTGCGTGAGCGCGAAGTCCTCGTGACGGCCGGCCCGCACCTCGACATCGCCGGGGCCGAGGCGTTCGCCCGCCACCTCGGTCCAGCCCTGGGTCTCCAGGTCGCGCCGCACGGCGGCCCCGTCCGCCGCCGCCAGCGCCTGCTTCACGTCGTTCACCTTGGGGCCGAGCCGCGGGCCGAGGGTGCGGAAGTTGGGCACGACCGTCCAGGTCATGAGCTCGGCGAGCGTGGTGACGTCCTCGAGCGCCTTGACGTTGAGCTCGTCGGCGATCTGCTCCTTCACGTCGTCGCTGAGCGTCGCGTCGGGGTGCAGCAGCAGGGCGCGGCGGAGGGGCTGGCGCAGCTTCACGCCCGCATCGGTGCGCGCCGACCGGCCGAGGCCTACGAGCCGGCGGGCGGCGGCCATCTCGCCGGCGAGTGACGCGTTACCCGAACCCCCGGCCTGCGTGGCCTGAACGCCGCGATCCGCGGTCGGCCAGTCCGACAGGTGCACGGACTCGTTGCCGGTCAGGCGCACGTACAGCTCGTCGGCCAGGAACGGGCAGAACGGCGCCAGCAGCTGCGAAGTGACGACCAGGCTGCGGTGCAGCGTGGCGTGGGCGTCGGGGTCGGACGTGCCGCCGCTGCCCCAGAAGCGCGGCCGTGACCGGCGGACGTACCAGTTCGACAGGTCGTCGACGAGCTCGGCCAGCTCGGTGGCCGCCGAGAGCGCGTCGAACTCGTCGAGGCTCGCGGCCATGACCGTCGAGGCACGGTCGAGCCGGTCGAGCATCCACTTGTCAAGCACGTGGGTGGGGGCGACCATTTCCGCCGGCGGCTGCCAGCCCTCGATGTCGGCGTAGGTGGCGAAGAAGGCGAAGACGTTCCAGAGGGTCAGCAGCGTCTTACGGGTGGCCTCACGGATGCCGTCTTCGTAGAGGCGCCGGCTCGTCCAGGGTGAGCCGGCCGAGAAGAAGTACCACCGGAGGGCGTCGGCGCCGAACGTGTCGAAGATCTGCCACGGGTCGATGACGTTGCCCTTGGACTTCGACATCTTGAGGCCGAACTCGTCGACGACGAGGGCGAGGCAGACGACGTTGAGGTACGGGGTGGAGTCGAACACCAGCGTGTTGACGGCCAGCAGCGAGTAGAACCAGCCGCGGGTCTGGTCGATCGCCTCGCAGATGAAGTCGGCGGGGAAGGCGTGCTCGAAGGCGCTGCGGTCGCCGAACGGGTCGGCGAACGGGTAGTGGTGCTGCGCCGACGGCATCGAGCCCGAGTCGAACCACGCGTCGAGCACGGGCGTCAGCCGGCGGGCATGGCCCGCGCACACGGGGCACGCGAGGGTGATGTCGTCGACGTAGGGCCGGTGCAGGTCGAGCTCGGTCAGGTCGCGCCCGGCGTAGTGGCTCAGCTCGGCCACCGACCCGATGCACAGGTCGTGGCCCTGCGGGCACCGCCAGATGGGCAGGGGGGTGCCCCAGTAGCGGTCACGGGACAGCGCCCAGTCGATGTTGTTCTGCAGCCAGTCGCCGAAGCGGCCGTGCTTGATGTGCTCGGGATGCCAGTTGATGCGCTCGTTCTCGCGGAGCAGGTCGTCGCGGTGCTCGGACGTCCGCACGAACCACGAGTTCTTCGCCCAGTAGATG
>JBOGIC010000280.1:0-5200 GCA_050744985.1 Acidimicrobiales bacterium | reverse complement strand
TCGGCAGCCAGAACGTCAGCAGGCGGAACGTCAGCACGGCCGCCACGGCCACCCCGCTTTCGACGCCGACGGAGATCAGCGCTCCGGTCAGCAGGGCCTCGACGGCGCCCAGGCCGCCCGGGGTCGGCGCGGCGTTGCCCACCGTCGAGCCGGTCAGGTAGAGGAAGGCCAGCAGCGGGGTGGAGTTCGTGACGCCGAACGCCCGGCAGCTGAGGACGAAGGCGGCCACGTAGAACAACGTGACGCCGAACTGGCTGCCGAACAGGCGGATGGCCCGGCGGGGCTCCTTGAAGACCTGGCCGAGGTTGTGGCCCGCCTCTTTGATCGACGGGATCACCTTCTTGTGCACCGGGCGGACGAACCAGATCAGCCCGGCCAGCGCGAGCAGCACGCCCACCACGAGGAGGACGATCGACAGCGTGGAGTGGCTGAGCTTGGTCGGATCCGACTTCCCGGCGGAGAAGGCGCACACGATCGTCACGAACATCGGCACGATGACGCCGGCGACGCCGCTGAGCCCGTAGACGCCGGTCGCGGTGACGAGGTCGGACCCCGACTTCTGGAGATACCGGATCGTGACGCCGGCCCCGCCGATCCCGGCGGGGGCGAAGCGGTTGGCAAAGCTCGAGGCGAGGCGAGCCTGCATGGTGCTCCAGAGGTTGAGCGGCACCGCCGAGGCGGCCTTCAGCTCGCTGGCGTCGAAGACGTAGGTCAGCGCCGAGGCGATCAGCGCGGCGAACACGTAGCCCCACTTGGCGTTCTCGAGCACGTCCCGGTGGTCCCACAGGCTCGCCATCTCGGGAAGCAGCAGGTACATCGACGCGCCCAGCACGACGACTTCGAGGATGACGCCCCACTTGATGCGCTTGATGTGCTCGAGCTCGGGCTCCTCCAGCCCGGCGGCCTGGGCCGTGGCGGCGCGGAGGCTGTCGAGGAGGCCCTTCTGCTTCTTGAGTGCTGTGGTCGTGGCGCCCGACAGCGCGGGCAGCTGCAGCAGCGGCACCGCCTCGCCCACGGCGTCCGTGCCGAGCCGGGCGACGGCCGGGGGCAGCGCCCGCTCGACGCCGACGACGGTCGTCAGCGACGCCAGCAACTCGGCGACGTCCTGGGCCAGGCGCCGCCGGCTGGCCGCGTTCTCCGCGAACCCGAAGTCGATGATCCAACCGTGGCCGTCGGCGTCGACCATCATGTTCCCGAGGCGGAGGTCACGGTGGGCGATCCGGGCGGCGCGGAGCCGGGCGACCTGGTCCCACAGGTCGGCGATCATCGGGTCGGTGATCTCGTCGGCGGTGAGGTCGTCGAGGCCCCGGGCGGCGACGCGGTCCTGGACCAGCACCGCCTGGCGGGGTGAGATCTCCGCCGCCAGCCGGGGCTGGGGCGTCCGCACGCCCGCCTGCACGGCGAGCAGGGCGACGAAGGCCTCGTGCTCCACCGCCCGCTTCGGGGTCAGGAACGGGTCCTCGTCCTCGAGCCCGCGATAGGCGATGGCGCGATAGGTCTCGAAGAGCAGGGTGGCGTCCCGGTTCTCGGACGTGACCTCCTTCATGAACAGCGCTTCGCCGCCCTCGCCGGTGATCAGGTAGGGCACCGACGCGCGCGCGTCGGCGGTCGCCGCCTTGATGTCGGTCACCGTGAAGCCGTGCTCGGCCAGACCCTCGGTGATCTCCTCGGGGTCGGAGGGGGTGACGGGGACGCCCAAGGCGAGGTGGGCGGCCGAGCCGGCGAGCCACCCGATGATGAACCCCGTGATGAGGTCGACGGGCAGGGCCCGTCCCAGGATCGCCTCCGAGAACATGGCCAGGGCGACGATGAGCCAGGCGAGGCGCTGCACGCTCCGGTCGACGAAGGGCACGAGCGCGGTGGCGGTGGCGGTGGCCACCGTCACCAGCAGCGAGGGGAACGACTCCACGGCGAAGGCGCCGGCGGGCGCCTCCGGTTCGAACAGCTCGGGGAACGGTTTGCCGTGGCTCGCCAGCTTCCAGGAGATGATGGCGAGCACCCACGCCAGGGCGAGGCTCAGCAGGAGGGCCAGGAGGCCCCGCCACTGCCGGCGGACCGCGAGCACGACGACGCCGGCGACGGCCAGCAGGGCGCCGCACCACGAGATGATGCGCGCCGGCCCGCCGAAGAAATGGGGCAGGTCGTTGATGAGCCGCGACAGGTTCCGCTGGAAGCCCGATCCGGCGATCTGGTAGGCGACGAGGAGCGACGCCGCGAGCAGCGCCAGGCCGATGACGATGCGCAGGACGTCGCTCGGATAGCGCGCCACGGCGACGGGCCGGCGGGCGCCCTGGTGACCGGTTGCCTCGTGCGTGGACGCTGAGGTTGCGACGCTCACGTACGCAGCACGGTAATCGGGTTCGTCATGAAAGGCTCGTGCCCGTGAGCAAGGCGCGCCTCGAGACGTTCACCGACGGCGTCTTCGCCATCGCGATCACGCTGCTCGTCCTCACGATCACCGAGCCGTCGGACTACCGGCACCTCACCCGCCAGCTGGCGGACCGCTGGCCGTCGCTGGCCGCCTACGCCGTCAGCTTCCTCGTCATCGGGATCATGTGGCTCAACCACCACTCGATCTTCAGCGCCATCGCCCGGATCGACCGGCCGCTGTTCTACCTGAACCTCATTCTGCTCATGACGGTCGTCTTCATCCCGTACCCGACCGGCATCTTCGGCGAGGCCCTGCGGCGCGGCCAAGGCGAACGGATGGCCGCCGTCGTCTACAGCGCCACGATGGCGGTCAACGCCTACGCGTGGGGGGCGCTGTGGCTGTACGCGTCGACCGGGCGGCGCCTGCTCGACGACTCGTTCCCCGAGAGCCACCGCCGGCCTGCGACCTACCTCTTCCTCGTGGGCACGGCGCTCTACACGGCGACGATCGTCGTGGCCCTCGTGAACGCCTACGCCTGCCTCGCCGTCCACGCCCTGCTGGCCGTGTACTACGCCCTCGACCCCCTCGCGCGTCGAGCGTCTAGGGCGCCGTCGTGACCAGTTCCGGCTCGTCGAACTGCGTCCGATAGAGGCGCGCGTAGCGGCCGCCGCGGTCGAGGAGGGCGGCGTGGGTGCCGCGTTCCACGATGCGGCCCCCCTCGACGACGAGGATCAGGTCGGCGTGACGGACGGTCGAGAGCCGGTGCGCGATCACCAGCGCGGTCCGGCCCGCGAGGGCCTCGCCCAACGCCTCCTGAACGGCGGCCTCCGACCCCGAGTCGAGGTGGGCGGTCGCCTCGTCGAGGAGGACCACGCGGGGCCGGGCCAGCAGCAGCCGGGCGATCGTGAGCCGCTGGCGCTCGCCCCCCGACAGCCGGTAGCCGCGCTCGCCGACGACGGTGTCGAGGCCTTCGGGCAGCGACGCCACGAGCTCGTCGAGTCGCGCCCGGCGCAGTGCGTCCCACAGCTCGTCCTCGCCGGCGCGGGGGTCGGCGTAGGCCAGGTTCTGGCGGATCGTCTCGTGGAAGAGGTGGCCGTCCTGGGTCACCATGCCGACGGTCTGGCGGAGGGAGTCGAAGGCGAGGTCGCGGACGTCGACGCCACCGATGCGGACGGCGCCGGCGTCCACGTCGTAGAGCCGGGGCACCAGCGACGCCAGCGTCGACTTGCCCGCGCCCGAGGATCCCACCAAAGCGACGGTCTGGCCGGCTTCGATGCGAAACGAGACGCCGTGCAGCACTTCGCCGCTCGGAGCGCCGTCCAGCGTCGCGACATCTTCGAGCGACGCCAGCGAGACATCGCCCGCGGCGGGGTAGGAGAAGCGCACGCCGTCGAACTCGACGGACACGGACCCGGGCGGGACGGCGACGGCGTCGGGCTTCTCGGCGATCAGAGGTTGGATGTCGAGCACCTCGAAGACCCGCTCGAAGCTGACGAGCGCCGACACGACGTCGAGGCGGGCCGTCGCCAGCGCCGTCAACGGCGAGTAGAGGCGGGTCAGCAGCAGGGCCAGCGTCACGACCGTGCCGGCGGCGAGCTGGCCCGTGAGCACGAGGTAGCCGCCCAGCCCGTAGATCAGCGCCTGCGCGAGGCCCGAGGCCAGCATCAGCGCGCGCATGAAGACCTCGGTCGCCATGGCCGAGCGCACGCCGATGTCGCGGACGCCGCCGGCGCGACGGGCGAACTCGGCCGACTCCTGAGCGGGACGCCCGAACAGCTTCACGAGCAGCGCGCCGCCGGCGGAGAAGCGCTCGGTCATCTGCGTGGTCATGGCCGCGTTGTGGTCGGCCGCCTCGCGCTCGAGCCGTCCGACCTTGCGACCCACCCGCCGGGCGGGCAGGACGAACACCGGTAGCAGGACGAGGGCCAGCAGCGTGATCTGCCACGACAGTCCCGCCATCACGACCAGCGTGAGCCCGAGGGCGATCACGTTGGTGACGACACCGGACAGGGCGGAGGTGAAGGCGCGCTGGGCGCCGATCACGTCGTTGTTCAGCCGGCTCACGAGCGCGCCAGTGCGGGTGCGGGTGAAGAAGGCCACTGGCATCGTCTGGACGTGGTCGAAGACCGTCCGCCGCAGGTCGAAGATGAGGCCCTCGCCGAGCTTGGCCGACTGCAGGCGCTCCACCATGCCGACGCCGGCCTCGGCCAGGGCCAGGACACCGATGAGCACCGCGATGCCGACGACGATCCCGAGCGGCCGATGGGCGACGACGGCGTCGACCGCCCGCCCGGCCAGCACGGGCGTCGCCACGCCGAGGGCGGCACCGACGGTGCTCAGGGCGAGAAACCCTGCGAGCGTGCGGCGGTGGGGGCGGGCGTAGGCTGCCACACGCCGTACGGTGGCCCGGTTGGTGGCACGGCGCGGCGTGCCCTCCTGAATTGCGCTCTGCAGCGCAAACAACACACACACATCCATTGTGTGGACTGTATGAGTTCAAGTGAACTTGAGGTCAAGGGGGTGCTCGCGATCGTCGCGATGGGCCTGCTCTGGGGGTGCTCGTCCTCTCCGAAGCCGGCGCCGGGGCCGGCTGCGACGGGGCCGATTGTGACGACCACGACGGCATCGAGCGTTGTCCCGACGACCGGCGACGCGGTGCTGCTGGCGGCGGGTGACATCGCCTCGTGCGAATCCACGGGCGACGAGGCCACGGCGCCGTTGGTGGCGGCACCTCCGAACGCCACGGTCATCACGCTCGGCGACAACGTCTACGACGACGGGACGGCACGCCAGTTCCGCGACTGTTACGAACCGTCGTGGGGACCGGTC
>JBOGIC010000279.1:0-3641 GCA_050744985.1 Acidimicrobiales bacterium | reverse complement strand
TCTACGCCCACATGAGCGCGATCCTCGCCGGCCTTGGCCAGCACGTGGACAAGGGTCAGGTGATCGGCCGCGTCGGCTGCACGGGCTCCTGCACCGGTCCGCACCTGCACTTCGAGGTGCGGTTGGGTGGCAATCCCGTCGACCCCATGCCCTACTTGTAGGGTTCCGCCGTGCTGGCGCTGAGCCGGGAGTGGGTCTACACGGGCCTGCAGATCGTGGCGATCATCGTCGTCACCGCGATCCTCGCCGTGGTCTTCGGCAAGCTGCTCCGCCGCACCGTGACCGGGTTGGTGAAACGGTCGGCGTTCGTGGCCGAGCCGGGCGGGCGCTACACGGCCCGCGCCCACACCCTGGCGGGCGTGACCGTGAGCCTCATGCAGGTCGCGTTGTGGACCGTCGCGGTGTTCTTGATCCTCGACAAGCTGAAAGTCAACGTGGCGCCGCTGCTGGCCGGCGCCGGCATCGTCGGCATCGCCGTCGGCTTCGGGGCCCAGTCGCTGGTGAAGGACTTCGTGAGCGGCTTCTTCCTCCTGGCCGAGGACCAGTTCGGCGTGGGCGACGTCATCACGGTGACGGACGTGACGGGCACGGTCGAGGAGGTCAACCTGCGGGTGACCCGGCTGCGGGCCCAGGACGGCACCGTCTGGTTCGTGCCCAACGGCGAGATCCGCAAGGTCGGCAACGCCGCCCGGGATTGGTCGCGGGCGCTGGTGGACGTGTTCATCCCCGCCGGTGTGGACGTCCAGGCCGCTCTGACCGCCATCGCCGACGAGGTCAAGGGCGTGCGCGAGGAGTCGGCGTGGACCGAAGCTGTGCTCGACGCGCCCGAGGTGCTGGGCGTCGAGTCGATCGGCGTGGACGGCGTCACCGTGCGGGTGGCGGCGCGCACCGACCCGCCGCGGCGCGCC
Organism: Acidimicrobiales bacterium; assembly: GCA_050744985.1. GTDB lineage: Bacteria > Actinomycetota > Acidimicrobiia > Acidimicrobiales > AC-14 > JBOGIC01. The sequence goes on along the minus strand of JBOGIC010000279.1, from coordinate 2,733 downwards.
GAGGTCGCGAGGGAACTGCGGGGCCGCATCGGGGCTCGTCTGGCCCGTGAGGGTCTGGCCACCAAGCCGCCGCCGACCGGCGCCGTCAGCGAATGAGGAGCTTCTCGAACAGCTCGAGGTGGTCGCGTACGCAGCGGTCCATCGAGAAGTAGCCCTCGGTGGCCGCCCGGCAGTCCTCCCGGTCGAGCTCACGCGCGGCGTGGATGGCGTCGGCCATGGCCGACTCGTCGTCGCAGAGGAAGCCGGTACGGCCGTTGTCGACCACTTCGGGCGCCGCCCCTTCCGAGAACGCCAGCACCGGTGTGCCGCACGCCATCGACTCGAGCATCACGAGCCCGAACGGCTCGTTCCACCGGATCGGGAACAGAAGGCAGCGGGCCTCGGCCAGCAGCTTGATCTTCTCCTCGTGGGGCACCTCGCCCACGTAGCGGATCTCGTCGGAGAGGTGTGGAGCGATCTCGCGGTCGAAGAACTGGTGCTCCCACGGCTCGCGGCACTTGCCCGCCATCACCAGAGGCACGCCCGCCTTGGCCGCCGCCTCCGCCGCCCGCTGGGCGCCCTTGTCCGGGTTCATGCGGCCCAGGAACAGGCAGTAGTCGCCCCGTCCGTCGCCCATCGGGAAGGCCGAGGCGTCGATGCCGTGGTGGATGACGGCGGCAATCTGCAGGTCGGGGACGACGGCGCGCTGGGCGTTGGAGATGGTGATGATCGGCACCCGGTCCGCCATGTGGCAGTAGATGTCGGTCAGCTCCTCGTTGAACGGCCCGTGGATGGTGGTGACGACGTTGGTGTCGGGGAACCGCTCGGCATAGATCGGGCCGAGGACGGTGTGATCGTGGACGACGTCGAAGTCGCCGAGCTCGTCGTAGGCGGCCATCACATGGCGCAGCTCCGGCACCGTGTAGCCGATGCGGTAGCCCTCGGAGACCTCGATGAGGTGCTTGCGGGGGACGGGGGAGGTCGAGTCGCCGGTCGTGAACAGCATCACGTCGTGCCCGTCACGGGCAAAGCCGCGTGCCAGGCCATCGACTGCTTGTTCGATGCCGCCGTAGAGGGGAGGGGGGATGGGCGCCCACGGAGGGGCGATGATGCCGATGCGCATAGGTCCCGATTCCACCACGAACCGGTCACGGCGGGGTAGCTCAGAGGACATGACGCTCCGGCCACGCAGGCCGGCCGCTACCGTTTGCGTGATGACCGCGCCGCATGCGCCCTGGTCGCTTACGGGCGAGTGCGTTGTGACATGGGCCCGGCGGCGGGGAAGGCGGCCGGCGATGCCACCCGACCTCCATCCGCTCCCCGGGCCGTGCATGGTGAGCGCCTCCCGGTTCGAGGAGTCGCCGGTCGGGCCGTATCTGGAGCTGGCCGTCGGCGAGCCGGCCCGGCTCGGCGCCCGGCCGGGGCTGTGCATCACGACCATGGTCGTGGACGCCCACGATTCCCTCATCGGCGGGCGACTCAACTGGGGCTTCCCGAAGGAGCTGGGCACGCTGCACTGGGAGTCGGAGGGCGAAGCCCGCACGTTGGCGTGGGAGGAGGGCAAGGTGCGCATCCGGGCTGAGCCGTCCGGGCCCGCCCTGCCGGTCGTCGTGCCCATGCGGGCCCTGCAACGCCGCGCCGACGGCATGGTCGTGGTGCCGGCGCGCCTGCGCGGGCGGGCTCGGGTCAGCCGGGTCGAGGTCGACGTCGTCGAGGGCGACGCCCTGGCCGGTCTGGCCGGCCACCACCGGGGCCTGCTCGTGTCCGGTCTGCACCTCGTGGTCGACCCCGCCCGCCGTCCTGCCGGGCTCCACGCCACCCTCCGCGCCCCCCTCCGGGCCGCCGAACCTGCACTAACCTGGGGCGACCCGGGCGATTAGCTCAGCGGCAGAGCGCTGCCTTCACACGGCAGAGGTCGGGGGATCAAGACCCTCATCGCCCACTGCAGAACCCGCAGGCGGCGCCGTCGCCCAGCCGTTCTCTAGCACCAGGGTGCCGTGGGAGCGCGGGAGGAGGTACTCGAGGCTGCGAAGTTCGCTCACAGGACGCGGGATCGCAGTCTTCTCGCCAGCGCAGCTGATCGGCGAGGCGCGAGCGCTTGGCTCAACTATCCGGACTCGACCCTTCGGACCTTCGTGGTCGGCCCGATGTGCGCCAACTCCCCGGACCGTCACGCCGTGCAATACGGCGATCTGGAGCGTGCCTCACGCCCTACCGGCTCGTCGTCGCTGCCGATCGCGCCTCGGCGGCCAGGCAGTCCGTCGCTCCAGAGGTCGTTGTAGCAACAGTGATCGTCGAGGACTACCTGGCCCGCGACGACCGCCGGGCCGTGCACGCCTCCCGCACCTACGACGGGATGACGGTCATCGAGGCCGTGTTGCCGGTGGAGGAGGGCGAGGAGGTGCTGGGCCTGCTCGACGGTGGGAAAGCTGTGGACGGCGGTTCACGTGAACCGCGGCCCACCGCCCCGCGCCGCGCCGATGCCCTGGTGGAGCTGGTGCGGGCGGGCCGCAACGCCGTCGGCGGGCCGGGCGCCGAGCGCTACCTGCTGCACGTGGTGGCCGACGTCGACGCCGTGGCTGACCGCTTCGGCGAGCGGGCCGAGCTCCTCGACGGCACGCCGCTGGCCCTCGAGACCCTGCGGCGCCTGGCCTGTGACTGCGGCGTCGTGCGCCACCTGCTGCGGGGCCCCAGCCAGCCCCTCGACATCGGTACCCGCACGTCGGTGTGGACGGTGGCCCAGCGCCGGGCCAT
>JBOGIC010000278.1:0-2854 GCA_050744985.1 Acidimicrobiales bacterium | reverse complement strand
GGCCCGCTGCGACGCCGCCGCAGCCGCCGGCACGGGGCGGTGGGCGCGCCGCCAGGTCTCGACCACGATCAGGCCGAGCGGCAGGGCGTAGTCGCCGGCGCGCTCGATGAACTCGAAGGCGGGCTCGCCAGCGGGGATCCTCAGGAACTCGGTGAGGAGCTTCCACCCGAGAATGAAGAACAACAGGCCGCGGTACGGCTTGATGAGCACGGCCACGCCCAGCGCGATCTCGAACCAGCCCACCAGGGGGATCAGATGGGCGGACAGGATCGTCGACGGACCGATGCCCAGCACGCCGAAGTAGCTCGTCCACTCCTGGTCGTGCAGGTGGGACAGGCCGAAGGTGCCGTGGCCGATCAGGAGGAGCGCGACCATCACGCGCAGCAGCCAGCTCAACTGCCGGGCGAGGTCGGGGTTGAGCGCACGGGGACGGGCCGACTCGAACCAGCTCCGCAGCGTCGGGGTGCCGAGGCCGACGAGCAGGAGCAGCGCCAGCGGCAGCCCGAAGTTGCCACCGCGCTCGAAGACTTCCTCCCACACCCCCTGGCCCGCGAGGGGCCGGAGGACCGCGGTGAACGTCGCCCACAACGTGGCGTAGGCCAGCACCGCCCGCATGGGCCGCACCAGGGTGACGACACCGATCGTGATGTCGATCGCCCCGATCACCGGCATCAGCTTCCAGCCCCAGTCGTCGGAGATGCCGAAGATGTTGAAGTACGCGAGCCAGCCGCCCTTGCCGATGATCCCGAAGGCGCCGTGGCCCACGAACTCGAGCAGGATGCCGACTCGCAGGATCCAGTGCAGCCAGGTGGCGGCGGACCACTCCGTGACGCCGCCGGCGCGGGCACGGGGAACGCGCTCGGCCGGGCTCGGCTCGCGCCGGCGGTCCGCCGTCCGCGACCCCTTGTCTTCGAGATGGGTGGCCATCGGGCCGATGGTGCCGGGCGGCCGTAACCGGCGCGTAATTGCGCGGTTATCGAAACGTGGCGCGCCTCGTCATCGGCACCGAACCAGCAGTTGCAGGTCGGCGTCGAAGAAGCCATCGTCGGGCGCGTACACGACGCCGTCGCTTCGACGTGCCACGTAGCCGGCCAGCGCGTCGAGCATCGCCCACACCTCGTCCGACACCGTGTCGGCGCTCACCTCGAGCCCGAAGACCACGGTCGCCGCCCGCAGTCGTGCTCGGAGGGCCGCGGCGTTCGACCCCTCGCCCGCGCCGGCGAGGCGCGCCAGCGCCTCGTCGACTTCGGATGCCACGGCTCCGCCCTCCTCGGAGCGCCAGACGACGACGGGCGGTGGAGCGGGTTCGTACCGGATCTCGAGCGCGGCCCACCCCGCGTCGGCCATGCGCTCCAACGCATCGGCGGGGTCGAAGGTGGGCTCCTCGTCGAAGTACCCGCCGTCGCGGACGAACCCGGCGACCTCACCCAACGTGGCGCCCTGCGGACTGCGGCCGAAGACCCTCACGACCGAGCTCACGCCGCCCTCGGCGGAGGTGATGGGACGGCGAACACCTGTCCCGCGAAGATCAGGTCGGCGTTGTCGCGGTCGCCGAGGAGGTGGCGGTTCTCCTCGATGAGGGCCCGCCAGTAGGGGACGATCTCGCTGTCGGTGACGGGCCGGCCGAGCGCCCGGACCAGCACGTCCTCGGCGATCGACCAGAAGCACTCGCCGGGACGCACGGTCCACGTCGCCGCCGCCGTCACACGGGGCGCGGGGGCTGCGGCGACCGGCGCGGCGACCGGCTCGGCGACTGGCATGGCGACCGGCTCGGGCTCGGCGGGCAGGAGATGCATCGTCACCGTCGGGCCGGTCGGGGGGGCGGCGGTCGTGACCAGGGGGTGGGCAACGCTGGTCACGACCGCCGGGGGCTGCGGCCCGCGGGCGAACACGGCGCTCGGCACGAGGCCCGAAGCGAGCGTGACGCCGGCCGTCGCCACCAACAACCGGCGCACCGCGGCCGGCGTGACCCGGTCGGCGATTCTCACGAGCCGGCGGGCGCGCACCAGCCGCAACCCGCCGCCGAGCACCGAGACGGCCAGCAGGTACGACGCCGCGCCGAGCGCGAGGAGCCGGATGAGTGCCATCGCTGCGGCCACCGGGTCGCGGGCCGCGAGCCAGGCCGGCCAGTCGCCCGGCTGGGAGAGCGGCGGTGGCGCCAGCGGGCCGGTGCCGATCTGGTGGAGGCCGGCGGTGACGAGGGCCACGATGACGACCCAGCCGCCCAAGGCCGCGTGCCGCTGCCACCGCGTCATGGCGTACGCGGCGGGAGCCGCACGACGGCGGGCGCGCCGGCCGGGCGCTCGACGATCAACTCGTTGCAGCCGTCGCCATCGAGGTCGCCGGCCCGCAGAAGCGTGCCGCCCGTGACTTCGCCGACCAGCGGCGCCGTCACGTCGTTGCCGGCCGTGGCCCAGCCGGAGAACGCGAACACCTCGCCGGTGCGGGGCCGGAGGAGGGCCAGCGACCGCGCACCGGAGCACGACCAGTCGCCGACGGCGACCACGTCGCCCGCCTCACCCACCGCCCATCGCCGGCCCGCCGCTTCGACGATGCCAGCCGAGAACCGCACCGGCTCGGCACACCCGTCGCCGTCGACGTCGGCCGTCATCGGCCCCTCGACTGGCGGGCACCCCTCCCGGGCCGGCCGCGGCGGCGGCCGGCGCACGGCGGCGAGGGTGGTCGTGGTGCCCTCGACGGTCGTGGCCGGGCCGGCGGCCGGCTCGGGACGGAGGGATGCCTCCGGCGTGGGCTGCGAGGCGGAGGGCCGGAGCACGAGCAGCGCCGTGACGGCCAGGACGGCGATCGAGGCGGCCACCAGCACCGGTCCGCGGCGTCGCGCTGAGGACGCCGG
>JBOGIC010000277.1:0-10867 GCA_050744985.1 Acidimicrobiales bacterium | reverse complement strand
GATCCGGGGAGAAGCGGGCATCGGCAAGACGCGCCTGGCCGGGGAAGCGCTGGCCGAAGCGGACGAGCGGGGCATGGGCGGGTACGTCGGGCGATGTTTCGAAGCGGAGACGGCGCTGGCCTGGCTGCCGCTGGTCGAGGTGCTCGGACAGGTCGTGGACGAGGTGAGTGACGCCGAGCTCGTCGACCTTCTGGGGCCGACCGGTCCCGAGGTGGCGAAGCTCCTGCCGTCCCTCCGGCGACGCCTCCCCGAGCTGGCCCGGCCTCTGGACCTCCCGGCCGAACCGGCCCGGTCGTACCTCTACTCCGCGATCCGTGACGTGGTGCTTCGGCTCGGGTCCCTCCGACCCGCTGTCGTCGTGATCGAGGACATCCACTGGGCCGACCCCGCGACCCTGCACCTGCTCCAGCACGCCTCGGACGGGCTCGAGGGCGCACGCATGCTGGTCATCGCCACCTACCGCCACGATGAGGCCGTCCTCGGCACACCCGTCGCCCGCGCGGTGGAACGGCTCGCACGCCATCCCGCGTGCACGTCGCTCGCCCTCGGTCCGCTGAACACACCCGACGTCGCGGACCTCGTGTCCGGTCTGACCGGTCGCACCCCGCCACCCGCGCTGTCCGAGTGGCTTCAGGTCGAGGCGGACGGCAACCCGTTCTTCGTCACCGAGCTGCTCAAACACCTGGCCATCGAGCAGCGCCTCTATTCCGAGGGCGGTGAGTTCCGCGACGATGTCGGGCAGGAGGCCCCGACGGTGCCCGAGGGACTCCGACTCCTGCTCGGTCATCGCCTGCGACGGCTGTCGGGCGACTGCCGCGAGGTGCTCAGCGTGGCGGCGATCATCGGACGGGAGGTCGATGTCGACGTGCTGTGGCTCGTCGACGGCATTCCCGAGGAGCGTGTCATGGACGCGGTCGAGGAGGCGATCGCGGCGGGCGTGCTCGTCGAGCGAGAGGGCGGCTTGGCGTTCAGCCACGCGCTGCTCCGCCAGGCGACGCTCGCCGACCTGTCGACCCTGCGCCGCCGCCGCCTGCATCTCCGGGTCGCCGAGGCGTTGCGCCGGTCGCACGGTGAGGATCCGGAGCACGCCGGCGAAGTGGCCGACCACCTCGAACAGGCCGGAAGGGCCGCCGACCCCGCCGCCACGCGGCAGTACCTCGCGCTTGCGGCACGCCGCTCGTTGGAGTCCGCGGCCTACGAGGATGCGTCCGACCGGTTCCGGCGAGCGGTGGCCCTTGTGCCGGCGGACGATCGCGTGGCGCGAGCCGAGCTGCTGGCCGGCCTGGGCCACGCCCAGCGGGGCCTGGGCCGCGCCGACGATGCCACCACGACGTGGTTCGAGGCGCTGGACCTGCTCGAGCCCGAAGAGGACGCGCGGGCGCCCGTCAGCGAGCTGTGCCGCGGGCTGGGTCGGTATCTCGACGCCACCGGTCGCGTCGACGACGCGCTCAGCGTGCTCGAGCGCGGCCTTCGCGCCGTCGGGTCGGCACCGACGGCCGAGCGGTCACGGCTCCTGTCGGCGCTCGGGTACGTGCGCAACCTCCTCGGTGATCCGGAAGCGGCGGCGGCGTGCCTCGGCGAGGCGGCCCACATCGCCGAGGCTGTCGACGACGACCGCCTCCGGGCCGACGTGCTGGCGAGCCGCACGACCATCGAGTTTGCCGCCGGGAGGCTGCGGGCGTGTGTCGCGACGGCCGATGCGGCTGAGCGGGCGCTGGTGGCGACGGGGCAGGAGTGGGACGCCGTTCAGGCGCGGGTGACAACGGCGTGGCCGCGCCTCTGGCTCGGGCGCGTTGACGACGCGCGCCGGCTGGTCGACGAGACGCTGCCCCGCGCCGAGCGCGTCGGCCATGTCGCCGCCGGCTTCCTCGCGCGCCGGAGCGCGGCGCTTCTCGACTTCGTCGCCACCGGGGACGTCGAGCGGTTCCGGGCCCAGGCGTTCCAGGGTGTGGCGTTCTGCGAGGAACACGGCCTGCGGTGGCTGCCCGACGCGCACGTGTTCGCCGGGCTGGCGTGCTTCTGGGCGGGTGACCGGGAGGCGGCGTCGGCTCACCTTTCGGCCGCCTCTGCCGCCGCCGCACCGCCGGTCTATGCCGGTCGCTACAGCGCTCCATGGCTGACGTTCCTGGCGTGGCAGGGCGACGCCGAGGGGTTCGATGCGCTCGCCGCCGAGGTGCACGCGGCCTTGGCCGAGCTCAACGCCGGGCCGACCCTCGGGAGCATGGCGGTGACCTTGGCCGAGGTCGAGGGTCAGGCCCTCCTCGGCCGCCGCGCGGCCGCCGCCGAGCGGTATGGCGCCGTGGTCGACATCTTGGCCGCCGGCGTAGTTCTCCGCCCTCCGGACCTACGGGTCGTCGCGGCGTTGGCGGGTGTCGCCGCCGCGTGTGCGGGCGAGCACGCCGCCGCCGAGCGCCACTTCGCCGAGGCCCGGCGCCTCGTCGCCCGGCTCCCGCACCCACGCGAGACGCAGGACGTCGAACTCCTGGAGAGCTGCACTACGGCTTGAGGCGTAACCCGTCGGAGGCCGCCTCGATCGGCGCGGCACGCGAGGCGCCGGCGGTGGGGACGACACCGCCCCACACGATCATCTCCTCGCCCGTCCAGATGCCGGTCGCGAGGCGGCCGGGGGCGGGCGGGAGAGCGCGCCAACGATCGGTGGCCGTGAGGTAGGCGGCCCCGTCGGCGTAGTAGTTGTTGAAGGTGCCGTTGCTGCCACCCCAGATCAGCACCTCCCTGCCGGTCCAGACCTCGGCGGCTCCGACCCGCGCGGTCAACGGACCGTCGGCCAGCTCGCGCCACTGTCCGGCAGCGGGGTCGTAGGCGGCGCCGTCGTCGAACACCTGCCGCCAGTCCTCGCCGCCCCAGACGACGAGCTCCTTGTCGGTCCACAGGATCTTCGCGAACCGGGGGGCGAGGGGCGACTCGGGGAGCGTCCGCCAGCGGTCGGCAGCGGGGTCGTAGGCGGCGCCGTCGCCGAAGGCGTCCTGGGTGGTGCCGCCTCCCCACGTGATGACCTCCTTGCCCGTCCACGCCATCCCCTCGCGCAGGCTGCGGATGCCGAGGGGCGAGGGCGGCAGCATCCGCCAGCGGTCGGTGGCGGGATCGTAGGCGGCGCCGTCCTCGAAGTGCTCGTTGGTGTCGACGTCGCGGCCGCCCCACAGGACGAGCTCCCGGCCGGTCCAGACGCCGCTGGTGCGCCGGGCCGCCAGGGGCGAGGCGGCCAGCGGGCGCCACGAGTCGGTCGCCGGGTCGTAGGCCGCGCCGTCGTTGAACGCGCTGCTGATGCCGGCGTCCCCGCCCCAGACGAGCACCTCCTTGCCGGTCCACTCGACCGTCGCCCCGGCGCGGGCCTTGAGGGGGGACGGGGGCAGCGAACGCCACGAGTCGGTTGCCGGGTCGTATGCGGCACCGTCGCCCAGCGGCTCGATCTTGTCGCCCTGGCACGGGTTGCCGGTGCAGCGTGCGCCGCCCCATACGACCATCTCCCGCCCGGTCCATACGGGATCGGCGGTACGGCCGGTGAGGGGCGAGGCCGCCATCGGCTGCCAGCCCGACTCGCCGGTCGCCGTCGGGTCTTCGTCTCCACCGCCCTTGCTACCGCCGCAAGCGGCCAAGCTCGCGAGGAGCAGCGTCGCCACCACGGCGAGACGGCGGCTCACGGCTTGACCGCCCGCACGACGACGTCCACGGCGCGCCCGACCCGCAGGCACTCGGCCCGGTCGACGCGCAGCCCGGGCAGGCGCGCCGTGACGTCGTCGAAGGTGAACAGCAGCGCCGGGTCCTGGACGCCGGTTTCGCCCTCCGTGGCGTTCGTGCGGTCGTAGCCCACGATGAGGATCGTGCCACCTGGCGCCAGCGCGCGGACGGCGCGGGCCAGCATGCCCTGGCGCCCGTGCTCCGGGAGGTGGACGAACATGATCAAGACGAGGTCGTAGACGGCCGGGTCGGTGTCGAACCCCTCGATGTCGGCGTCCACCCATGTGATGGCGGCGGCCACGCCGGCGCCCTCGGCCAGGCGCCCCGCCCGGTCGAGGGCGACGTCGGAGAAGTCGACGGCGGTCACACGCCAGCCGCGCTGCGCGAGCCAGATGGCGTTGCGCCCTTCACCGGCCCCAAGGTCGAGCGCCCGCCCCGGCGGGAGGCCGGCGAGCTCGACGCCGAGAAACGGGGTCGGGTCCACGTCCCACAGGAGGGGTACGGCCTCGTAGCGCTGGTTCCACTCCTTCCGATCCATGCCGGCACTAGCGTCCCATGGCGTGGACTGGAAGCTGGAGTTGATCGGTGTGCCGGTGTCGGATGTCGACCGCGCGAAGGCCTTCTATACGGAACGGGTCGGGTTCAACGCCGACTACGACCACCGGGTCAGCGACGACATGCGCTTCGTGCAACTGACCCCGCCAGGGTCGGCCTGCTCGATCGCCATCGGGACGGGGATCATGGACGCGCCGCCCGGTACGGTCCCGAACCTGCAGATCGTCGTCGCCGACGTGCATGCCGCCCGGGACGAGCTGGTCTCGCGCGGCGTCGAGGTCAGCGACGTGCAGGAATTCCCGTGGGGCTCGTTTGTGTTCTTCCAGGACCCGGACGGCAACGGCTGGGCCCTTCAGCAACTGCCGCCCCGCGGGTAGCCCCTTCAGCGCCGGCGCAGGGGTGGGAGCACGGCGGGTGGTTGGCGCCGCGGTGGCATCTCGGCGAGGAGCTCGGCCGTCGCCGCCGCCACACGCTCGATGGCCCGCGCAATGGCGGGATTGTTCATCTGGGCGGCTGTCGACACCGAGGCCACCTTGCGCACGTACTGGCGGGCCGCCGACTCGACCTCATCAGGGGTGGCGGGCGGCTCGAGCCCTCGGAGGGGCGTGATGTTGCGGCACATGGCAACCGACCCTATTGCTCCGAAGGGGCACTGATAGGTCGGGCCGGGCGGCTATTCGACGACCAGCTTGAGCGCCACGATCCCAAGGCCGAGTGCGGTGCTCACAAGGGTGGTAACCGTGGTGGCGAGCCGTGAGAGCCCGGCCTCACGCGACGCGATCAGGCCCCAGGTGGCCATGGACGCGACGCACAAGCCGAGGGCGAGATCGAACGCCGCGTAATCGGACAGGGGCCCGAAGGCGCCGAGGGCGAGCGCAAGGCAAGGCACGACCGCCGCTTCGACTATGGGCCATTCCTCGCCCATCGCCACCGTCAGGTCGCTCAGCGCGGCGCTCCGCTTGGCGTCGACGGCGCGGCCGACGAGGTTCGCATAGGCATGCGCCAACCAGAACACGGTCACGTCGCCATGACGCTGACGAGGATGTCGCCCGAGCCGGCGTGTTCGTCCTCGGTGAAGGCGGCGATGAGTGCGGTCACCAAAATGGTGCCGTAGACCCCTCCGGCCAGGTTGGCCCGGCGTCGACTGATCAACCGGGCGGGAGGTGCGGTTGCACGCCGTGCCGGTGCGCGATCTCGACGAGGCGCTCCAGCGTCGGCCCTTCGGCGTAGGCCTCGCCGACGTGCAACGGCGCCCAGTCGTGATCCTCCGAGAGACCCTCGACGACCGCGAGCGGGCAGGCACCATCGTCGGCGGCGACACGGACGCGGATCTCGTCACCACCGGCGCCCGGGATCGGCGGGGCCGTGTCCCGGGCCTGGATGCCGGTCGTCAGCCCGTGGTCCATGGGCGGAGCCTATCTAGGGCCCCGAGAGGGCACTACGGGCAGTTTTGCAGTATCTCGCCGATGCACTGGTCGCCGGCGAGGATGCCGCCGTCGGACCGGTCGGTGCCGGCGTCGCCGTACACCTTGTCGTTGCCGATACCGCCGAACAAGATGTCGTTGCCGTCGGCGCCGTTGATCTGGTCGTTGCCGCCCAGGCCGAGGATGCGGTCGTTCCCACCGGCACCGTAGATCTGGTCCGGGCCGTCGGAACCACAGATGATGTCGTCGCCGGGCGTGCCGAGGATCTGGCCGCTGCCGTAGATCGTGCACAGCGGCTGCCAGTCGCAGCGCTGCTCGACGACCGCGGTGGTGGTGATGCGGATAATGCCGCTGCCGTCCGTCGCCGACATCGTGAAGATCTCACCGAAGTTGGTGGCGCCCAGGCGCTGGCTGTTCCACACGATGCGCGTGCCGTCCGGTGACCACGCCGGGAAGATGTCGAAGAAGCCCGGGTTGTTCGTGAGCTTTACGACGTTGGAGCCGTCGACGTTCATGCGGTAGATCTCCTCACCGACCCCGTCGTCACGGCGGCTGTGGAAGCCGATCATGCTGCCGTCGGGTGACCACGTGGGCCATGAATCTTCCGCGGAGGACTGGCCGGGAATGTTCATGTCGCCGGTGCCGTCGGGGTTCATGAGGTGGATGTCCGCCAGGGGGTCGAGCTTGCGGGTGCTGTAGGCGATCTTGTCGCCGAGCGGAGACCAGGCCGGCAGCGAGTCCTCGGCCGGACTGGTGGCGAGCGGTGTGTCGCCCGTGCCGTCGATGTTGATCTTGTAGACGTCGAACCCGCCGTTGCGGGTCGTCTGGTACGCGATCTGGTCGCCGCCGGGGCTCCAGGCGGGCGAGCTGTTGCCGTGCACGCCCGGGAGGCCGCTGAACGTGAGGCGGCGGACGTTGGTGCCGTCCGCGTTCATGATGTAGATCTCCGACGGCCCGTCGCGGTTGCTCTCGAAGGCGATCAGGCGCCCGTCGGGCGAGTACCGCGGCCGGGAGTCGTTGACGGTGTTGAACGTCAACTGGGTGACGTTCTGCTCGGTGCCGCCGGAGCCGTACGTGAAGATCTCCGAGTCGCCGTCGGCAAAGCTGGCGCAGGCCAGCTTGCCGTTGCCCCCCGGGAAGGCCGCCGTTGCCGGCCCGACCCCCAAGACTGCCCCGCTCGCCAAGACCGCCAATGCAGAACCCATGAGGACCGCCGTGCGGCCCAGACCGAATCTCATCCCCGCTCTCCCTTCCCCGTCTTCACGGCCCATTGTCCATGGCCGGGCACCGGAGCGCAACGCGGGTCAGCTTTCGTCCAGCACGTACCGCGGCCCGGGGCCGCGCTCCGCCGCCGTGTCGTTGGGGTTGAGAAGCTTGCACGCCTTGAGGGACAGGCAGCCGCAGCCGATGCACCCGTCGAGGCGGTCGCGGAGCCGTTCGAGGAGGCGGATCTGCGCGTCGAGGCGCGGGCGCCACGAGGCCGACAACCGTTCCCAATCCTTGTGGCTCGGCGTACGGCTCTCGGGGAGCGAGGCCAGGGCGGTGCGGATCTCGTCGAGGCTGAGGCCGATCTGTTGGGCGACTCGGATGAACGAGACCCGCCGGATGGTCTCGCGGGTGAACTGGCGCTGGTTCCCGTCCGTGCGGGTGGAGTGGATCAGCCCTTCTGCCTCGTAGAACCGCAGAGCGGACGGGGCCACCCCCGTCCGCTCGCTCACGGCGCCGATGCTCAGCTGTTGCTGCATAGTTCAAGTCAACTTTATCGCCTGGCTAGCTGGCGATGGCGCCCAGCACGTCCATCCGGGCGGCGCGGCGGGCGGGCCGGATGGCGGCGACGACCCCGGCCACGGCGCCCACGATCAGGACGACGGCCAGTGGGCCGGCCGGGGCGGCGAAGGTGTTGATCACGTCTCCCCGAGAGGCCGCCTGTACGAGGGCCCAGGCGAGGAACACGCCCAGGCCGAGGCCGCCGACGGTGCCGAAGGTGGCGATGATCACCGACTCCCACCGCACCATCGACCGCACCTGCGAACGGGTCTCGCCGACCGCCCGCAGCAGCCCCAGTTCCCGGGTGCGCTCGTGCACCGAGAGCGACAGCGTGTTGGCGATGCCCATGAGGGCGATGAGGATGGCCAGGGCCAGCATCACGTAGACGATGCCGAGGGCGGTGCTCACGAACGACGTCGTCTCCTCGACGAACTCCGGCCCCGTCAGTACCTGCGGGCTGCCGTACTGGGCGGCGACCCGTTCGACCGCGGCCCGGCCGCCGGCGGGCGTGACGCCCGGCGCGAAGTGCATCAGCACCAGCGTGTCGATGTCCTGCACGGCGTGGGGCTGCCAGGCCGCCCGCGACATCAGGTACGTGCCGCCGACATCGGCGCGTTCGTACACCGCACCGATGGTGAACGGCGTGGTCGTGCCGTCGACGAAGGTCACCGGCACCTCGGTGCCGACGGTCCAGTGCCGGTCGTCGGCGATGCGCCGGGCGACGGCGATCTCCGTGGGACCGAGGTCGGCCACGTCGCCCGCCTTGACCTCCAGGTCGAGCAGGGCGGCCAGGGCGCCGGTGTCGGCGATGGAGAACTGCGCACCGTTGCCGTCGACGAGCGCCGCGCCCGTACCGAGGCCGACGGCGCCGTCGATCTCGGGCAGGGCTTCCACGTCGGTGGCCAGCCGGGGGCTCAGGCCGCCGCCGCCGAAGGCGCCGCCGCTGATGACGAGGTCGGCGGTCACGGCGTTCGTGACCCGATCGTCCACCGACGCCCGCAGCGACGCCGCGAACACGGTGAACAGCGTGACCACGCTCACGCCGATCATCAGGGAAGCGGCCGTGCCCGAGGTGCGGCGTGGGTTGCGCATGGCGTTGCGGCGGGCGAGCACGCCCGTGATGCCGCGCAGCCGGATGAGCGGCGACCCGATGGCGCCGCTGGCGGGACCGGCGACGACCGGGCCGACGATCACGATCCCGATCAGCGTGACGAGGGCGCCGAGGCCCGCAGGTGCGAGGGCGTTGGCGCCGCCGCCGAGCAGGGCAACCACGACGAGGGCAACGCCGAGGCCGGCCACCACGACGCCGGTGATGGCTCGGGCGACGGACGCACCGGTGCGGTCGACGGCCATGTCGCGCAGGGCCGCGAGGGGCGCCGTGCCCGCTGCCTTCAGCGCCGGGACGAGCCCGGAGGCGAGCGTTGCGACCACGCCGATCAGCACGGCGGCGATGACGCCGGACGGCTTGACGGTCAGCCCACCGGCGGGCAGCGAGAAGCCGAAGGCGTCGAACAGGCCCTTGAGCAACCCGGCGATGACCAACCCCCCGCCGGCGCCGATGAGCGACGCCACGATCCCGACGGTCGCCGTCTCGGCGAGGGTCGACGACAGCACCTGCCGCCGGCTGGCGCCGAGGGCGCGCAGGAGGGCGGACTCCCGCGTGCGTTGGGCGACGATGATCGAGAACGTGTTGTAGATGCTGAACGTCGCGACCAGCAGGGCCACGCCCGAGAAGACCAGCAGGACCGTCTTGAAGAACGACAGGAAGTCGGCGGAGAGGGAGTCGACGTTCTCGGCGGTCAGCTCCTCGCCGGTGATGGCCTCGACCTGGTCGGGGAGCACCGATCGCACCGAGGCCGCCAGCGTCTCCTGGCTCACGCCGTCGCGGGCCTTCACCAGAACTGCGCTGATTTGGCCCCCTACAGGGGCCGTGCTGATCTGGTCGCCGCCCGGTGTGAGGTAGCGCTGCGCGTCGTCCAGGGTGAAGGCCACGAAGGTGACGGCGCCGATCCCGTCGGAGTCGCCGAACGTGGCCAGCCCGACGACGGTCGCCGTGACCGGGTCGGGGGTGCGGACGGTCACGGTGTCGGCGACACCGACGCCGGCCTTCTCGGCGGCCCCGACGTTGACGACGACTTCGTCACGGGCCTGGGGCGGCCGGCCCTCCGTCAGCCGGTACGGGTTGAGGTCGGGGTCATCGACCCAGTTGCCGGCCAGGGTGGGCGGGCCGTTGCCGCCGACCGCCTTGCCGTCGCGGCTGATGAGCTGGCCGTAGCCCTCGATGCTGGCGACGGCGGCGGCGACACCGTCCACCCCCTCGATCCGGTCGACGATCGTCGCGGGGAGCAGGCCGCGACCCGACTGGAGGTCTTCGGCCGGGACTTCGTTGGCCGAACGCACGACGACATCGGTGCCGGCGTTGGCGTCGGCGAAGAGCCGGTCGAAGTTGGCGGTCAGGGTGTCGCCCAGCACCAGCGTGCCCGTGAGGAAGGAGACACCGAGGAGGATGGCGAGGAACGTGCCGGCGAAGCGGCGCTTGTGGGTGATGAGGCTGCGGAACGTGAGTTTGAACATGACGGTCAGTCCTCCTCGCCGAGGGCCTTGATGCGGTCGAGGACGCGCTCGGCGGTCGGGTGATGCAACGAGTCGACGATGCGGCCGTCGGTCAGGAACACGACGTCGTCGGCCCACGCGGCCGCCACCGGGTCGTGGGTGACCATCACGATGGTCTGGCCCAGCTCGTCGGCGGCGTGGCGGAGGAACGACAGCACCTCGGTGCCCGACCGCGAGTCGAGGTTCCCGGTGGGCTCGTCGGCGAAGACGATGTCGGGCCCGCCGGCGAGGGCGCGGGCGACGGCGACGCGCTGCTGCTGGCCGCCCGACAGCTCCGACGGCCGGTGCCGCAAGCGGTCGGCGACGTTGACCGTGCCGATCACCCGATCGAGCCACACCGGGTCGGCGGTGCGGCCGGCGAGGGCGGCGGGCAGGGTGACGTTCTCGATGGCGGTCAGCGTCGGCACGAGGTTGTAGGACTGGAACACGAAGCCGATGCGGTCACGCCGCAACTTGGTGAGGTCGCGATCGTTCAGGTCTCCGAGCTCGGTGGAGCCGATGAACACCTGACCGGAGGTCACGGTGTCGAGACCGGCGACGCAGTGCATTAGGGTGGACTTGCCCGAACCGGACGGTCCCATGATGGCGGTCAACTTGCCCGTGGGGAAGCGGACCGAGACGCCGTCGAGGGCCCGCACCGCCGTGTCCCCCGAGCCGTAGATCTTGACCACGTTCACCGCCGCAGCGGCGACGCCCGTGGTGGGTGGATTCGTCGTGGTGATGGTCATGCCGTCAGCCTGACGATCGGTGCTCGCCGCGTCGTCGCCTCAACGCTGGCTTGTCGGGTACCGCAGCGTGCGCACCCGGCGCCC
>JBOGIC010000276.1:0-6910 GCA_050744985.1 Acidimicrobiales bacterium | reverse complement strand
GTGCTCGCCGTCGCCTCGCCGGTGATGTGGCGATGCCCGGTGCTGCGCTCGACCACGACGGTCGTCCGGCCCGGCCGGCCCGCTTGATCCGACGCCTCCCACTCGAGCGCCTCGGCGCCGCCCTCGTGCGTGGGGAAGAGCGCGAGGTAATCGGCGAAATGGTCACGGATGTAGTCCGGTGAGTGGAGCCCGAAGAAGTTGGGCTCCTTCTCGGCACAGGGCAGCACCGCCGGATGATCGACGAGGTAGCGGTAGAGCGACGACGTGCCGCACTTGTTGGCACCGATGAGGAAGAAGCCCGGCCGCATGTGCACGCGCTCCATCGTAAGGTTGAACACGTGCCCGTCGGACCGCTCCGCACGCGTCGCGCCCAGGGCACGGGCGATGTCGTCGCCCACTTCGACGCCGTGGCGCCGGAGTACCGCGAGGCCCACGGTCCGGCCGATCGCCTCCTCGCGTACCGGCTCGGCGTCATCCGGCACCTGCTGGGCGGAGCCCACGGCGGGACGCTGCTCGAAATCGGATGTGGCCCGGCCGCCCACCTGCTGGCGCTGGCCGGGGGATTCGCGCGGGCCATCGGCACCGACGCCTCGCCGGCCATGGTCGCCGTGGCACGCGAGCGTGCCGCGCGGTCGCCGAATGGGGACCGCGTCACGATCAACGTCGACCCCGCCGAAGCGCTGGCGACGATCGAGAGCGGCACGGTCGACGTTGCGCTGTGCGTCGGCGCCTTCGAGCACATGGTCGACAAGGCGAGCGTGCTGCGACAGGTGGGCCGCGTCCTCACCCCGACGGGCCGGTTCGTCGTCCTTACGCCCAACGGCGGCTCGGCCTGGTACCGGCATGTCGCCCCCGTGCTCGGCTGCGACACGCGGCACCTGTCCACCGACCGCTTCGTCACGGGGGCGGCTCTGGAGGACCTGCTGGCCGGCGCGGACCTGCGGGTTGCCGCTCGCCGTTACTGGCGGTTCGTCCCAAATGGCGACCTGCCACGGGGCTGGGGGCCGCCGCTACGGACGCTCGACCGCGTCGGTGCGATCGCCCGATCGGGATACCTGCGGGGCGGCCTCGGCGTGGCGGCCGTCCGCCGCTGACCATCGCTATTCCATGGCCTGCTTCAGCGGGCGCCAGCCGATGACCTCGATGCCGAGGCGGTGGATGTGCCCGGTCACGGCCGGGTCGCGCAACGTCGTGAGATCCGCCACCCGGTGGCTCCAATCGGGGGTGATGGCGCGTAGCTCGGGCGTGTCGTTCGCGGGATGGGCGATGAGGTACGTCAAGCCGCACGGCAGCTCGTCGAACATCCCCATGACGGCGTCCACGCGGCCCCCGGCGGAGCCCGTCAGCGGCATCTCGCGGAGGTGGTCGAACACCGGCAGCCCGTTGGCCTCCCACCCCCCGATCGCGGCGGACGTCAGCGCGGCCACCCACTGCGGCTGCCGGGTCATGAGGGCGGGCAAGCGCCGGCTGAGCGCGACGTCGACGTAGGGCTCGGTCACCGACGGGTGCAGGATCGAGAACATGTGCGAGTCGATATGACTGACGTCGATCCCTGCCGCCTGTGCCCGCCCGAGCTGGGCCTCGATCTCCGCGCGCGCGACGCCGCCGTCGACATCGGTCCACTGGTCCTGGTTGCGGTGGAGGTAGCCCTCCGCGTCGACCAGGCCGGACGCCGGGTCGCGGGTCGACAGCGGCGCCCAGCGGTAGCCGTCCCACTCGCTGGTCAGGGTCAGGTGCACGCCGACGTCGAGATCGGGCGCCTTCCGGCACCGGGATGCCACTTCGGGGAACCACGGGCAGGGCACCATCACCGAACCCGACGAAACCGCGCCCGACTCGGCCAGTTCGAAGAATGCGTCCACCGTGGCCGCGCACATCCCGACGTCGTCCGCGTTCACGACCACGACGCGGTCGTCCGCCGAGAACCCGAGCCGGGTCAGCGCCGGGTTGGGCATCAGGGCGCGAGACGCAGCGCGTACACCGTGTCGGTGATGCGCTCCGCGCTCAGCGGGAAGAGCTCGCCCAGCCCCACCAGGTCGTCGAAGGTCAGCCGCCACCGGGGGTCGTCCTCGACGGTGAAGTCCATCCCCCGCTGGTCGGTGAGGATCCGGCCGCCGGGCCGTAGGCACCACACGTAGCTGTCGAGCATCCGGAAGAAGTGGAACGTGCAGCACGCAAAGCTGGCGAGGTTGTTGTCGACGACGAAGTCGTACCGGTGCTGCAGCGTGAGGACGAGCTCCCGGCTGTACTTGCTCAACAGGTACACGGTGTAGTTGGCGATGCCCAACGAGTCCGCCAGGTCTTTCTCGGCCGGGCTGACGGTCAGCCCGTCGACCACGTGGGCGACAGGCGCGAACCGCAGCGCGAACCCCGAGTTGCCGACGCCGACGTGCAGGAGGTTGCGGTCGACGGCGCCGAGCCCTTCGAGCGCGTGCTCGATCCTCGCCTGGTCGACGGTCGTCTCGTCGCGGGTGTGGTCCACCCAGATCGGCATGTCGATCGCCAGGCCGGGGTTGTCCAGGCGGCGGCAGACCTCCGGGCACGCGGCGTACCGTCTCATCGCGGCGGCGCTCACGCCCGCGCGACGAGGAGCCGGTAGCGGACGTCGCCCGATGCGTGGAGCCGCTCGAGGGCGATCCCACCGAGGAAGGCCGAGACGACCGTTCGCACCGGGCGCACGGCGAGCGTCCGGTGGAGCCGGGCGTAGGTGGCTTCCAGACGGTCGAGGTCGCCATCGGGGCGCGGCCGCATCAATGGGCTCAGGTCCTCGTCGCCGGTCAGCCGCAGGCCGGCGGACGTGATGGCCTCCCGATAGTCGTGCTCGGTCGGGTAGCGCCCGCACCCCCAGTGCGTACGAAGCAGGCCGGCCTCTCGAGGACGGCGGCTGTCGAGGTCGCCGGTCGCCATGTCGTCGAGGACGAGCAGCGTCCCGCCGGGGCGCAGGGCGGCCGCCAGGTTGGCGACCGTGTGCCCGAGGTCCGAGGAGTGGATCAGCGATTCGATGGCGACCACGGCATCGAAGCCGCCACCCAAGGGGTCGTCGTAACTCTGGACGCGGAACCGGCAGGCGGCGCCGATCCCGCGCCGGCGCGCCTCGCGCACGGCGATGCGGTGCTGGACCGGGCTGATCGTCACCCCCTCGTAGCGGCCGCCGATACGTCCGTGCCAGTGGAAGACCGTGCCGCCGAAACCGCAGCCGGCATCGAGGACGTGCGCGCCCGCCCCCAAGCCCGCGGCATCGAGCACGCGGTCGTTGACGTACTCGACCCCGGCGGTTCGCCGCCCGTTCGGCTCGGCGTGGAGGCGCTTGTGCATGGTGAACGATGCGAAGCGGTCCCGGTAGGCGACCCAGTTCGTGACCTGTACGGACCGCGACAGCCAGTCGTAGAAGGCGGCGATCTCGGTGTCGGTGATCACGCCGACGACACTTCGCGGCGGCGGCGACACAGGGACAGGAGCAGCTCCCGGACCTGCTCGCCCGACTGCTCCCAGCTGACGTGGCTCGCGGCCCGCCGCCGGGCGGCGAGCCCCATCCGCACGACGAGGTCACGGTCGTCCGCGAGCGAGCGCAGCGCACGGGTGATGGCATCGATGTCGCCGGGTGCGACGAGGAAGCCCTCCCGGCCGTCCTCGATGATCTCGGGTGGCCCGCCCGCCGCCGTGGCGATGACGGGAAGCCCGAACCGCATGGCCTCCAGGTAGGCGATGCCGAGGGCCTCGTACCGCGACGGGATTGCGACCACGTGGTTCGAGACCAGGAGACTGGCGATGGCGTCGTCTGGGAGCGAGCCCGGGAATTCGATGTCGCGCTCGACGCCGAGGCCCCGGGCGAGGCCCTTGAGTCGCTCGACGTACCGGCGGTCGGTCGTCAGGCTGCCCGCCACCACGAGATGCCAGCTCCCGGCGGGTAGACGCGCCAGCGCGGTGACGAGGTCGTGCAACCCCTTGCCGGGCACGACGTTGGCGACACTGGCGATACGCAGCGGGCCGGGTGCTCGCGCCCGGCGGAGGACGTCCTCGTCGGAGACCGGCGCCGTCAGGTGATCCGCGCCGGGGTAGGCGACGACACCCGGCAACGTCCGCCCCATCAGAGATTCGACGGCGCCGCGGGTGGCGTGCGAGTTGCACACCACGGCGTCGACGGTGGCGAGGTACCGGCGCTCGGCCGCGGCGTAGACGCGCCGCCAACGCGTGTGTCCGTGTTCACTCGAGCGCAGCACGTGAACGAGCGCGACGATCGGGCGGGGCGCGCGGGGCGCGCGGTTGGCCACCAGGAGGGACGGGTGGCAGAGCTCGTCCTGGAGCATCACGTCGCAGGGAGACGCCGCCACGAGGCGCGGCAGCGAGGGGGAGACGCTGTGGGCCAGATGGCGCGGATAGGTCCCCTCGGGAAGGGAGACCACCTCGACCTGGTCGCCCCAAGCCGCCAGCTCGCCGAGGATCCGGCGGTTGTAGAGGTAGCCGCCCGTCGCGGCTTCCCCGGTGCCGTAGGTCACCAGCGCGACGCGCATCAGGTCGACGGGAGCCGTTCGTCAATGAACCGGTTCAGGGCGCCGCCCACGGCCGCCAGCGAGAACCGGCTCGCCCATCCGGACGCGTCGATCCGCACGCTGTCGCCCAGGGCCCGGTCGATGAGGTCGACGATCGACCCCTGCGGGCCGTCGACGTTGCCGTAGACGTGGGGGCGCAGATCGGCTCCGGAGAAGCCCCCGTAGTGGCCGTTGACGATGCACGTCGTCCCGCAGGCCATAGCCTCGATCATCGCCATTCCGAAGCTCTCCTTCGGTGCGGCCGATACGTAGCAGCGAGCCCGGTTGCACAGGCCGGCCACATCGACGGCCGAGCGCCAGCTGGCCACGCCGGTCGGGTCGGCGGGGTCGATGCTCGACAGGACGGCCTCGCCGTCGACGTAGCCATCGACGGCACGGAGGTAGTCGGAATCAGCGTGCGACACGATCCCCCCCACGAGAAGGAGCGGGAGGCCGTGGCGCGCGTAGACGGCCTCCCGGTAGCGGCGGACGAGCTCGAGCTGGTTCTTGTCCGGGTGGATCCTCCCGACCGACAGCACGAGCTCCTCCTCCCGGCGATCGGGGAAGAAGACGGACTCGTCGTACGAACCGCCCACGAGGAGCAGGTCGGTGCCGGTGGCCGACGCGGTGGCGCGGTGGGTGAGAATGCCGCGGAAGAGCCCCTCGGGGAGGTCGTCGTGGGGGTAGGTGTCAGTGAGGCAGAAGGACGGATTACGGCACGCCAGCTCGCGGGTGAAGGCCGTGTCCTTGAACCCGACGAAGAGCACGAAGGCGAAGCTTCGCCCGAGCAAGGTGGCGAGGTCGCCGTCCCCGTACAGCTGGAGGGGAGTCCAGTCGCCGGGACGCGTGAGGAGGAACGAGACCTGGTACCCGGGGAACATGCGTGACTGGTAGTCGCTGATCAGCCGGGCGCAACCGTTGGTCACCACCGGGTAGGGCGTCGCCGGCGAGACGAGCAACGCCGGGGGCTTCACCGGCCCGCTGTGGAGTTGCAGCACCCAGCTGCACCTGCGGCCGCAAGTGGCGTTGGTAGCATCCGCCCGGTGCGCCGGGCCCTGCTCGTGGTCACCGTCGCGATCCTCCTGGGCACCATCGTCTGGCTCGATCCGGCCGTCGCGCACGTGACCGCCACGGTGGGACCGGTGCGGCTCAGCATGGGCTGGCTCCGCGAGCCGGCCCTCACCGGCCTCGAGAACGCCGTGCAACTGCAAGCTACGGACGAGACCGGCGCACCGATCGGCGACATCGGAGGCTCCCTCGTGGTCGAGGTCTCGTTCAACGAAGAACAGGTCGTGCTCCCCCTGGTGCCCAGCGCCCGCGCCGGCGAGGTACAAGCCGTCGTCGTTCCCACGCGTCCCGGAATCTACAGCCTTCATGCGCGCGGAAAGCTGCGGGGTCAGGACATCGACATCGACGCAACCTGCGGCGAGAGCACCTTTTCCTGCGTGGTCGACGCGTCCGAGGTCCAATTTCCATCGACGGAGCCCTCGGCCGCTCAGCTCGCCGACCGCCTGGACCGCGAGCATTCCCGCGCCGAGAAGGCGCGGTCCGAGGCGGCCCGGGCGCAGGGTCTGGCGATCGGCGCCATCGTGGTCGCGGTCACCGCCTTCGCCTTCGCCGCCACGCGAGCGCGCCGGGCCCCGCGGCCCTCCTGACATGCGGCGCGGCGGCGTGCTCCTCGGTGTGGTCGCCGGTGTGGTCGCCGTCGCGGCGGTCGTCGTCATCGCCCGGGGCGAGCAACCGGCGTCGGCGCACGCCGCACTCGTCATCTCCGAGCCAGGAACGGCGGCCATGCTGGAGGCGGCACCGACCTCCGTGAAGCTCACGTTCACGGAGGACCCCGAGCCGTCGCTCTCGGAGATCCGTGTGCTGGACATGGTCGGGACGGCCTTCCAGGCGGGGCCCCCGCAGCCCGTCCCGGGCGACCGGCGCTCGCTCGTCGTGCCTCTCCGGCAAGCCGACCAGGGCCTGTACACCGTCAATTGGCGCGCCCTGTCGAGGATCGACGGGCACCCGACCGCGGGATCGTTCACCTTCGGCATCGGGGTGCTGCCCAGCCAACCGGTCGACACGGCGACGACGACGAGCGCCCGCCCTCCCGCCACCGAGCTCGCGGGCCGCTGGGTGCTCATCGCCGGGCTGGCGTTGCTCCTGGGTACCGCGATCGCGGCGCGGGCGGGGTTCGGATCGACGGGCGGCGGCGTTCTGGGGGTGATCGGCTGGGGCGCATCGGCGGCCGGCGTCCTGTTGCTGGCCGACGGCCAGCGGCACAACGCGGGCGGATCCCTCGGCGCCCTGTGGACCACACCGGTCGGGCGCGCCCTGGCCTGGCGGGCGTCGGCCATCCTGGTCGCCGGGATCGCGCTCGTGCGGGCGCGGCG
>JBOGIC010000275.1:0-3478 GCA_050744985.1 Acidimicrobiales bacterium | reverse complement strand
GATCGCCACCGGCACCGAACTGGCCCTCGTGGCCGTGACGGTCACCGCCGCCCTCGGCCTCACCCGCCTGTTCGCCGGCCACGCGTTCGCCGGGCCCGTGCTCGTCGCCGCCGTTGCCGCCCACGGTCTCGCCTGGTGGTGCCGCCGGCAGGGCTTCGGCCTGGCGACGACGGCCCTCCTCGCGCTCGGCGGCCTTGCCCTGGCCATCGCCTGGCTCGTCGAGCCGCACACCACCCTGTTCGGGGTGCCCCGCCCGTCGACCGTCCAGGCCGTCGGCGACGACCTCCGGTCGGCCTGGAGCCGCTTCGGCGAAGTGAAGGCGCCGGCGCCGGCGCTGCGGGGCTTCGTCCTGGCAGCGGTGGCCGGCGTGTGGCTGGCCGCCACGATCAGCGACTTCTTCGCCTTCCGCATGCGGGCCCGCTTCGAGGCGATGGCGCCGGCGTTCACGCTGTTCGTGTTCGGCTCGGTGCTCGGCGCCGATCGCCTGCGGCTTCCCGCGACGGTGCTGTACCTCGCCGCCGTCCTCACCTTCGTGTTGTGGAGCGAGGCGGCCCGGCTGTCCACCGCGGGGGCCTGGTTCGGCGGGCGGGCCCGGGACGGCGACACCGCCCTCCTGCGCAGCGGCGCCGTGCTGGGGGTGCTCGCGATCGTCATCGCTGTGCTCGTCGGACCGCACATCCCGGGGGCCGGCCGCTCCGGCCTGGTCAGCCTGCGCGACGAGCCCGGTGGCGGCTCCCGGTCGCGCGTGACGGTGAGCCCCCTCGTCGACATCCGCGGCCGGCTCGTCGACCAGTCCAACGTCGAGCTGTTCACGGTCCGCACCGACGGGATCGCCTACTGGCGGCTGACCTCGCTCGACCGCTTCGACGGCACGATCTGGTCGTCGCTGGGCACCTACCAGCCCGCCTCCGGCGCGCTCCCGGGCAGCCCGGCGGGACGGCCCCTGAGCCAGACCTACTCCATCGGCCCGCTCGGGTCGATCTGGCTGCCCGCCGCCTACCGGCCCGACCGCCTCACGGGCGCCAAGGGCGCCCGGTTCGACCGTGACTCGGGCAGCCTGCTCGCCGCCGGGGACACCGGCGACAGCCTGATCTACTCGGTCGTCTCGCTGCTCCCGGAGCTGACCGCCGCCCAGCTCCAGGCGGCGTCGGCCTCGGTCCCCGACGACATCGCGAACCGGTACCTGGCGCTCCCCGAAGCCTTCCCCACCCGGATAACGGCTCTGGCCCAACAGGTCACCGCCGGCACGGCCACGCCCTACGAGAAGGCTCGCCGGTTGCAGGACTGGTTCCGCAGCGGCTACTTCACCTACAGCCTCAACATCGGCGCCGGGCACGACACCGACGCCATGGAGCGCTTCCTGTTCGAGTCCCGCCATGGCTACTGCGAGCAGTTCGCCGGCACCTACGCGGCCATGGCCCGGGCCCTGGGCCTCCCGGCGCGCGTGGCGGTGGGGTTCGTCCCCGGCCGCGTCCAGTCCGACGGCCGCTACCACGTCGCCGGGAAGGACGCCCACGCCTGGCCCGAGGTCTACATCGCCGGGTACGGGTGGGTCGCGTTCGAGCCGACGCCCGGTCCGGGCCGCAACGCACCGGGCACCGAGGCCTACACCGGGCTACGGGCGCCCTCGTCGGACCCGACCGCGCCGGAGGGCACCGTGAACGCCACCACCACCACGGCGCCGCCCCCCGACTCGTCGGTCCCCGAACCCCAGCCCGAGGAGGCGCAACCGCCCACCGGCGCGGACGACCAGCGCTCCGGCCTCGGTGTCGCGGCCCGCGCCGCCATCGCCATCGGGCTGACGGCGGCGCTCTACGTGCTCGCCGTCACCGGGGGGCGGCGCGCCCTCACCCGGCGTCGCCGGGCCGCGGCGGGCAGCCCCGCCGAGCAGGTGCTGGTCGCATGGGAGGAGACCCAGGACGCGCTGGCCCTCGCCGGCCACCGGCGCCGGTCGTCGGAGACGCCGGGCGAGCTCGCCGCTCGCGCGGCCGCCGTCCTGCCCGAATCGGGCACGCCCATGGCCCGCCTGGCCGCCGATACGGATGCGGCGGGGTTCTCGGCAGACGGCGTGCCCGTCGACCTCGTGCCCGAGGCCCAGGCGACAGCCGGCGCCGTCGTGCGCGAACTGCGCGACCAGGCCGGCCTCATGCGCCGGATGCGGTGGGACCTCGACCCGCGACCGCTGGTGTCAGCGATCGCATCCGCGAGCTGGCGGGCGCCTACTCGTCCTTCTTGAAGCGCTTCTTGATCTTCTTCCGGGCGTCGCCCAGCGCGTCTTTGAAGTTCGACGCCTTGACGCTGCCGGACACCTGGCGCCAGCCCGCCTTGCCCATCTTGCGGAGGTTGCGCTCGAAGACGACCGCGCACACCAGCATGACGAGGAAGCCGGCGAGGCCAAGGAGCAGGTTGAAGGCGAAGGTGGCGATGAGCAGGGCCAGGCCGCAGAAGAACCCGAGCGCCGCCCACTTCAGGTTGCGGCCGGCGTGGCGGTAGACCGTGGTCTTGGCGACCTCACGCGCGAACGCAGGATCGCTCTCGTAGAACTGTTGCTCGATCTCGTGGAGGATCCGCTGCTCGTCCTCGGAAAGCGGCACTTCTAGCCTCTCGACACCTGGGTTCGACTCAGTCCTGTAAAGCCATCTTCGCACAGCGCACAAGGCTCAACAACGCGATCGGGCATTGCCTTCCCGTACGCCCCCGTGATCACACTCCCGGCCCCCACTGCTGGTCACCGCGACGGCGTAAGCCTAGGCCCTGAGCCGGCGCAACGAGCGTCGCCGGCCCGACGGCGGCGTCGCCGAACCGCCGCCGAACCTCCTGGACCGCCCGCCCGACTCCGGCCCAGGCAACCGGCTCGAGGAGGCCGAGTTGGACGGCGGGGCGCTCGACCAGGTTGGCGACGCTGACGCCGAGGAGCCGGACGCCGGGCGAAGGGTCGACTCCGGCCAGCAGCGCCACGGCGACGTGGGCCAGCTCCGGCCCCGACGCCAGCGGGTCCTTGACGGTGCGCGACCGGGTGATCGTCCGGAAGTCGGCGAAGCGGACCTTGAGCTGCACCGTGCGCCCGGCCTGCCCGGCCTCGCCCAACCGCGCGGCGACGGCGTCGCTCAGCTTGACCAGCTCCCGTCCCAGCACCCCCCGGTCGTGGTGGTCGCGCGGGTAGGTCTCCTCGTGCCCGATCGAGCGCGCGGCGCGGTCGGGCTCGACCGGCCGGGGGTCACGCGCCCAGGCCAGGTCGTGCAGGTGCCGGCCGTTTGCCTCGCCCAGTGCGCCCACCAGGGTGGCCAGGGGCAGCGCCGCCAGGTCGCCGACCGTCGCCACGCCGAAGCGCTCGAGGCGGCGCCGGGTCTCCGGGCCGACCCCCCACAGCGCCGACACCTGCAACGGGTGGAGGAACGCCAGCTCCTCTCCCGGACCGATGACCTTGACCCCCTCGCCGGCCACGACGTTCGGGCCACGCAGGCCGGCGACTGGACCG
>JBOGIC010000274.1:0-2066 GCA_050744985.1 Acidimicrobiales bacterium | reverse complement strand
ACGCCGTCCTTGGCCAGCGTGGTGACCGCCGCCACCATCGTCTCGGAGTAGAGCAGCGGCGTGAGGCTGTAGCGGACCATCTTGTCCAGCTCGGCCTCGGTGCCCAGCATCACGAGGATCGGGACGGTCACGCCCGCCCGCCGCAGCGCCACCCCTTCGTCGGCGTTCGACACGCCGAGGCAGTCGACGCCCGACTCCTGCAGGTCGAGGGTCAACGCGACGGCGTCGTCGCCGTGGGCCAGGGCCTGGGCCATGGCGACGGGGTCGGTGCCGTATGCGAGGGCCTTCACCATGGCCAGGATCCGCACCTTGGGCCCCACCAGCCGGCGGAAGGTGGTGACGTTCTCCTCCAGCGCCGCCAGGTCGAGGTACAGCCGCGTCGGGGCCATCGCCTCGGCGATCGAGCTGGACAGGTCGCCGATCCCCCGACCGGGCGGCGACTGCACGAGGCACACGTCGCCGGGGCCGAGGCCGTCGACGAGATGGCGGCGGAGCTCGTCCATCTCCGCGAAGAGACGGACGGGCAGGCGGCCCTCCAACTGGTCCGTGACCCGGACGAGCCGATCGTCGGCGCCCGCCACGACGGCGAGCACCTCGTCGGCCCGTTCCGACACCAGGGCGTGGGCCAGGTCGGCGGCCGCCTGAGCGCCCCACGTGCCCGCGGGCGGACCGAGCACGACCACCGTCCGCCCCCCGTGGCGCTCCAGCCGCTTGGCCGCCCGCACGGCCGCGCCCACCGCCATCGGATCGGGCGTGGCCGCGTCCCGCACGAGGGTGACCCCGCTCGGCGACGGCCAGATCTCCATCCGCGTCGAGGTCGGCGTGTAGTCGGCGAGCGCCTCCCCGATCGCCGCCGGGTCGAGGCCCAGCCGCCACGCGGCGGACACCGCCAGCTCGACGTCGTCGAGGATCTCGACCGACGGCGTGCGCACGACCAGGCTCGCCGTCTGGCCGTCCGGGAACGTCACCGCGATGTCGGCGTCACGGTCGCGGCGGCGTCGCGTGAACGCCGGCAGGCCGGGCGACGCGCCGACGACCTGGACGGCCGAGGCTATCTCCTCGGCCGCGGCGCGCAACTCGGCGTCGGCCTCGCCCAGCACCAGCGGACGATCGGCGGCGATCTGCAGGAGCTCACGCATCTGGGCGCGGCGGTCGGCGAAACGGTACCGCCACCGCGTCCCGACGTTGGTCAGCACCACGTCGTCGGGCTGCACGACGGCGGCGAGGCGACCCATCTCGCCCGGGTCGGACACCGCCACCTCGATGACCGCGGTCTCGGCGGTACGGGGGCAGCCGAGGATCGCGAGCGGCACCCCGAGCTGGCTGTTGTAGCTGCCGGGCGTGCCGTACACCGGCCGCCGGGCGCTGAGCAGGTGGACGAGGCAGTCCTTCGTCACCGTTTTGCCGATGCTGCCGACGACCGCCACGAACCGGGTGTCGAGCGATCGCCGCCACCACGCCGCCAGGCGCTGGAGCGCCCGCAGCGGATCGTCGACGGCGACAATCGGGATCCCCGCCGCCCGGATCTCCTCGTTGAGACGGCCGGCCTTGACGACGGCGGCGGCGGCCCCGTTGCGGGCCGCCGACCCGACGAAGTCGTGGCCGTCGGCACGCGACCCCGGCAGGGCGAAGAAGGCGGCGCCGCTGTGGATGCGGGAGCTGTGCGTGGCGGGGTGCTCGATCTCGATATCCGTCGCGGGACCGATCAGCTCACCCCGCACGACACCGACGAAGTCGCCGAGCCGGAGCGGGCCCATCAGGTGCCCGACCGAGCGCCCACCAACGCTCGCTCCTTTAGGGCGAACTCGATGATCAGCTCCAAGAGGTCACGAGGATAGATCGGGGGGGTTTGTTCCAGGGCCTGGTGGTAGAGCACCGTCGAGGGCGTCAGGGCCGGCAGCGTGTTGGCTTCGATGACGATGACGTCGCCGGTCTCCCGGTCCATGAACGCGTCGATGCGGGCGTACCCGCGGACGCCGAGGCGGTTGGCCACCCGACCGGCCAGCGCACGCGCCCGGGCCACGGCCTCGGGCTTCACGCGCCCCAGCGGCGGCGCGGGCGGCGGC
>JBOGIC010000273.1:0-2830 GCA_050744985.1 Acidimicrobiales bacterium | reverse complement strand
GGGATTCACCACGGGTAACGCGATGGGCCGCAACAAGATCGTCTACGGCCTGAGCCGGGCGACGCTCGTCGTGGCGAGCGCGAAGGGCGAGGGCGGCACCTGGTCGGGCGCGACCGAGGCGATCAGGAAGCGGTACGGGCGCGTCGGGGTGTGGGTGGGCGCCGGCGGCGGCCCGGGGAACCAAGCCCTCGTGGAGGCGGGCGGTGCCCCGGTCGCGCAGCCCGAGTCGGTCCTCGAGCTGGAGGCCATCGCGCCCGCAGGGGACGGCGACGTGAGCCAGATGGCGTTAGGGTTCAAGCCGAGCCGCTAGTCCGCGGCGGCCAGGTCGGCGAGGAGATCGGCGAGGAGATCGTCGAGGACCTGCTCTTCGTACACGGCGACACCGGCCGCCTCCATCGCCGGTGCCAGGTCGGCGTGCCAGGGCGACGCGGTCGTACGGCCGGACAGCGCGATGGTGCCGAGGCCGCGCGCGATCGCATCGTGGTACGCGGTCGCACCGAACCGCCAGGGCTGCACGGACTCGACCTTGCGGGCGAGCACGCCGGCGATGGCGAGGCCACGCCAGTCGAAGTCGCCGTGGTAGTGGAGGGTGCAGCCGTGGGCGGCGAGGCCGTCGAGGACGACGAGCGCGGCGGTTGACGGCATGCCGTCGAGGCACACCATCGTCGGGGCACGGTCGCCCAGGTCGTCGGCGGCCGCGGCCACGACGGCCGGGTTCTCGGTGACGAAGACGGTCGGGCCGGGGCCGATCACCGGCACCCGCCAGGACGACGCCTGACGCAGCGTGAGACGGAGGGGCTCGGCGGGATAGCCGGGAAGGTTGAGCACGAGCACGTCACAGGACAGGTCGTCGCACGCCACGCCCGCCTCCGCCCAGGTGCGTCTCCAGGTCGATGCGTCGCGCGGGAAGGGCTGGTCGGCGAGCCACGCCAGGGCGTGCGTGGCGAGCGTGCCCACGGCCTTGCCCCGGTCGAGTCCGTGGGCATCGCCGGTAACGTCGGCCGCCAGCACGGGGAGCCGGAAGCGGCCGCGGCTTTGGCCGATGGCGCTGAGCACGTCGAGCGCCCTCGACACCGCCGCCGCCTCGTCGTCACCCGCCAGCCGCCGGGCCAGGCCGGACGTGCGAACGTGATCGAGCCATGCCGCCAGCGCTGGATCGCTCCTGACCGCCGGGTGGCGTTCGAGCCGGCCCCACTGCCACGTCCGACGGGCGTCACGCCGCGCCCGGGCTTCCCGGCGGTCGACGAGCGGGCCACCGAGGGTCGTGAGCACCTCCACCAGACCGCAGCCGACCGCGGAGGAGCGCAGGGCACGGTCGAGGGACCCGAGCGGTACCCGCAGCGTGCCGTGCGTGGGGCGTCGCACACCCAGCATGCCGGCGATCGCATCGGCCTCCGCGGCCGAGAGGTTCTTGAGCGTGAGGGCCGTGCCCTGCAGGGACAGGCCGTTCGCTTCGAGCCTCCGCCGGGCGGCGACCCAGAGCGGCCGGTACGACGGGCGGTCGAGCAGTGCCGTTTCCACGGCGTCAGACCTCGGCCATGGCCGCACCGTCCCATCGCACGGCGAAGGCTGAGACCCCTTCGAGCGGCGGCTGGCGCAGCAGGTCGTAGACCATCAACGCCGGCACCTGCTCGTAGGCACCCCACAGCTCGTGGCCGGTGAGGACGATGTCGAGATCGAAGCGCACCAGCAGTCCCATCAGCTCGGCTCGCATCCCCTCGTCGATGCCGGCAAAAGCCTCGTCGAGGGCGATGAGCCGGGGAGCACCGGGGCGGGCGGCGTCGTAGTGGGCGGCCGCGGCGGCGAACAGGGGCAGGTGCAGCACGACCGCCTGCTCGCCCCCGGAGAGGGTTCGGAACAGCGTGCGGGTGAGCCGCTGGATGCCACCACTCGCCGAGCGGACGCGGGGAACGAACACGTGCCAGGCGCGGTAGTCGAGGACGTGGCGGAGGATCTCGGCGTAGCCGGATGCGGGGTCCTCGGCCCGGCGCTGATCGATGGCCGTCGAGAAGAACCGGCGGAGCTGATCCCGTTCGTCGGGCCCGAGCAGGTCGGGCGTCTTTCGCAGCAGCGCCAGCGCGCCCCGGACGGCCGGATCGGTGGTCTCGAGCTCCCAGCGCAGCTGCACGCTCTTGCCACTCGCCGTCGGGCGGTCGGCGAGCGACCGGTTGATCCGCTCGACCAGCTCGTCGGCGTCGTTGAGGAGCTCGCGCAGCGCCTCGGAAACCCGCGTCAACAGGTGGCGTTCGAAGATCTCGCGGTCGCGCTCGGACAGCAGCTCTTGTTGCCGGGCGACCTGGTCGCCCAACTGGTCGCCGAGCCAGAGCACCGAGAACGTACCCATATCCGACGTGACGTCGACGACGGCGACGTGGTCGACGTAGGAGAGGCTCGGGTCGTAGCCGCGGCCGAGCTCGTCGAGCAATAGGCGATAGCCGCGCTGCAGCGCGTTGTCGTCCGCGTCGCCGCTCACATCGGCGGTGCCGTCCACGACCGCCGCCGCGAGCTGGGACGCATCGGGGGGGATAGGGTCGGACGGCCGCGGCGCCACGAGCGCCCACACGTCGTCACGGCGGAGAACCTCCAGGCGCGTGGCGGTCTCGGCGGCGACGGACTCGTGGCCGGTCACGGCGCTGATCGCCGACTCCCGCTCCTGCTGGGCCCGGCCGCGACGCTCGGCGACCACGTCGGCCTCCTGGCACAGACGATCGGCGTCCTGGCGCAGCTCGCCCAGCTCGGCCTCGATCGCCTCGAGTTCACGCAGCGGCGCCTCCGCGTCGGCGCCGAGCTGGGACCGGAGCTGCTCGACGCGCGCCCGCAGCCCGATGGC
>JBOGIC010000272.1:0-5783 GCA_050744985.1 Acidimicrobiales bacterium | reverse complement strand
GGCCGATGGCGAGTCCGGCGCCGACAGCCAGCCAGGCGGGCGTCCCGGAGCTCTCGGTGGCGGTCACCGCCACCGTCCCGTTCAGGCGGACGGACGTCATGTACACGTCCTCGGGCTGGAACTCCCGGTTGGCGTCGCGCGTGTCCTGCCAGGCGACATAGGCGGCGTCGTTGCTCGACGCGACGCCGACGTCGAGGCGTTGGTCGATGTTGTTGGCCCACACGCCGATCGACCGGTCGGCGCTGCGGTCCGAGACGCGGAGGTTCGGCGCGAACGTGGCTCCGCCGTCGGTCGAGTACGTGTAGTAGACGTCGTTGAAGCCTGTCTCGGTGCGCTGCGCCAGCGGGCCTGGGTTGAGGCGACTGTCGTACCACGCCACGTCGACGCGTCCGTTCGGCGCCACGGCGATGCCGGGGTCGATCTGGTTCGCCTTCCCGAGCCCGTCGTCGTTGAGCGTCTTCTTCGCCGACCAGGTACGCCCGCCGTCGGTGGACGACCGGAAGTACACCTCGAGGTCGGCCTTGTAGTCGGGCACCTGGTTCATGGCGTCGGGCTGGGCCGACCAGGCCACGTACAGCGCGCCGGTCCTGGCGTCGGAGGCCAGCACGGGCGGGTGCTCGTGCTGCTGGTTGCCGGGATCGATGACGTGGCGCTCCGAGAAGGTCCCGCCCTTGTCGGCCGAGCTGACGTGGAACAGCTCCCGCACCGGGTTGGGCTGGCCGGTCGGGGGCACCGGCCACACCCGCACCCACGTGACGGCGTGCACCACGCCGTCGGGTGTGACCGTCAGCCACGGGAAGTCGCCGCCGCGCGAGTCGGTCACGTCGACCGGCGCCCCCCACGTCCGGCCGCCGTCGGCCGACGCCGCGACCATCGTCTTGAGCTTCTCCTGGACGGTCGGCGCGCCGAAGTTGCCCTGCCGCCACCCGATGTAGACGTGGTTGGGGTCCTTGGGGTCGACGGCCACCGCCGCCCCCTTGTTGATGCCCTTGTCGGGGTTGTTCTCCGGCGCGGTGAAGACCTTGAAGGACTCGAACGTGCGCCCACTGTCGGTGGAGCGGGCCAGGAAGATGTTGCGCGGGACGTCCGGGCGGTTCAGCACGAACGCGCTCCGGTCGCTCGCCTCGACGGCCATGTACAGCACGCCCTTGTTGTCGAAGGCCATGGTGGCGTAGGGGCCCCAGTCGGCCTTGAACGCGCAGTCGTCGACCGGCGGGTCGAGCGGCTTGCCCCCCGGCCGCCAGCTCCGGCCGTCGTCGGTCGAGATGTGCACCTTGCACTCACGGCTGCCCCGGACGTCGCCCTCGACGATCACCAGCTCGCCTGTCTTGGGGTTGCGGGCGATCTGCGGCGACGTATGGGCCCGGATCGGCGAAGGGTCGGCGGTGACCTGGACCGCGTCGAGCACCACGGGTTTGGTGCCCCCTCCGTCGTCCTGCGACGCCGCCGGCCCCACGGCCGTGACGACGAGCGCGACGAAGGCCGGCAACGACAGAGCTGCGAACCGCCTCACGATCCACCCCCACCTGTGCGACAACGCCCGCCGCGGCGGCGATGGTACCGACTCAGCGGGCGCGGCGGGCGGCCGAGTACCGGGCCAGGGCCTCCTTGCGCTCGATGCCGTGGTCGACGATGGGCGCCGGGTACCCCGGCGGCGGGCCGCCCGGCAGCCGCCACGGCCGGTGGACACCGACGCCGTCGACGCCGGCGAGCTCGGGCACCCACCGCCGCACGTAGTCACCCGTCGGGTCGTGCTGGGTGCCCTGGATCACGGGGTTGAAGATGCGGAAGAACGGCGACGGGTCGGTCCCCGTGCCGGCGACCCACTGCCAGTTGTGCTGGTTCGACGCCAGGTCGCCATCGACCAGCCGGCGCATGAACCACCGGGCGCCCCGCGTCCAGTCGATGTGGAGGTCCTTGACCAGGAAGCTCGCCACCACCATCCGGGCCCGGTTGGGCATCCACCCCTCGGCGAGGAGCTGGCGCATCCCGGCGTCGACGAACGGGTAGCCGGTGCGGCCCCGGGCCCAGGCCTCGAAGCGGGCATCGGCCTCGGGGCCGGTGTCCACGTCCAGCCGGGACATGGCCGGCTGCAGCGCCCGCCGTGACGACTCGGGCCGGTGGAACAGGACGTCGGCGTAGAAGTCGCGCCACGCCATCTCCGTGCGGAACTTCTCGGCGCCGGCCGAGCGGCCGAGCCGGCTGAGGGCCTGGCGGGGATGGAGGCAGCCGAACCGGAGGTACGGCGACAGGCGGGACGTGGTGTCGAGGTCGACCCGGTCGCGGTGGCGCCCGTAGGCGATCACGCCCTCGAGGAAGGCGTCGAGCCGGCGGTGGGCGGCCGCCTCGCCCCCGGGCGGCAGCCCGGCGGACGTGCCCTGGGGCTCGGCCGGCAGCGGCTCCGAGCGCACGCCGGTGACCCAGCGCAGGTCCTCCGGACGCCCGCTGGGCTCGCCCCACCCGTGCTCGCGCCAGGCCCGGTAGTACGGCGTGAAGACCCGGTACGGCGCGCTGCCGGCGGTCAACAGCTCACCGGGGTCGACGGTGTACGGCGAGCCGACCCGCTCCAGGGCGCAGACGCCTTCCAGGGCGCGGTCAACGGCCTGGTCGCGCCGGCGGCCGTACGGCGCGTAGTCGGCGGACACGTACACGGATTCCGCCTCGACCTCCTTCGCCACCTCGGCGACGACCTTGGCCGGGTCGCCCTGGCGCAGCACGAGGTGGCCGCCGGTGGACTCGTGCAGGTCGGCCAGGCACCGGGCCAGGAACGCCAACCGGGGCGGTCCCGCCGGCCGGAGGAGGTTGTCGTCGAGGACGAACAGGGGCAGCACGCCGCTCCCACGCTCCTCGTGCGCGGCGACCACGGCCGGGTGATCGGCGAGGCGCAGGTCGCGACGGAACCAGATGACGGTGGTCATCGGCCGCCATTCCAGCACGCGGCGGCCCGCGTGGCCCGAACGCCGCGGCGGCCGGCGTGGCCCGAACGCCTAGTCCTCGAGGCGGAGGGCGGAGATGAAGGCCTCCTGGGGCACCTCGACCCGGCCGATCGACTTCATCTTCTTCTTGCCTTCCTTCTGCTTCTCGAGCAGCTTCTTCTTGCGCGTGATGTCGCCGCCGTAGCACTTGGCGATGACGTCCTTGCGCACCGCCTTCACCGTGGTGCGGGCGATGATGCGCCCGCCCATCGCCGCCTGGATGGTCACGTCGTACTGCTGGCGGGGGATCAGCTCGCGCAGCTTCTCGGTGAGGCGCCGGCCGTACTCCTCGGCGCGCGTCTTGTGCAGGATGGCGCTGAAGGCGTCGGCCTGGACCCCGTTGAGCAGGAGGTCGACCTTCACCAGGTCGCTCATCTCGTACCCGGCCGGCTCGTAATCGAGGCTGGCGTAGCCCTTGGTGCGGCTCTTGAGCTGGTCGAAGAAGTCGATGACGACCTCGGCCAGCGGCACCCGGTAGACGAGCTCCACGCGCTCGGGCCCGACGTACTCCATCTTCTGCATTTCGCCCCGCCGGGTCTGGCACAGGTCCATGACCGCGCCCGTGTACTCCGTCGGCAGCAGCAGCGTGAGGGTGAGGTAGGGCTCCTCGATGCCGGCCAGCTTGTTGGGTGCCGGGAGGTCGGACGGGTTGGAGAGGTCGAGCGTGCCGCCCCCGGTGAGGTGGGCGACGTAGGCGACGGACGGCGCCGTGGCGATGAGGCCGAGGTCGAACTCCCGCTCGAGGCGTTCACGCACGATCTCCATGTGGAGCAGGCCGAGGAAGCCGCACCGGAACCCGAAGCCGAGCACGCCCGAGGACTCGGGCTCGAACGTGAACGAGGAGTCGTTGAGGCGGAGCTTGTCGAGGGCGTCGCGCAGGTCGGAGAACTCGTCTCCGTCGACGGGGTAGAGGCCGCAGAAGACCATGGGCTTGGGCTCGCGGTACCCCTGGAGGGGCTCGGGCGCGGGGCGGGCGGCCTCGGTGATCGTCTCGCCCGAGCGGGCCTCGCCCACGTCCTTCACGCCGGCGATGAGGTAGCCGACCTCGCCCGGGCCGAGGTCGGCGACGGGCACGTTGGTGGGTGTGCGCACGCCGATCTCCTCGGCGTCGTGGGTGACCTTGGCCTGCATGTAGCGCAGGCGGGCACCGGTCGTGAGCACGCCATTCATCACGCGGATGGCGCTGACGACGCCGCGGTACTGGTCGTAGTAGGAGTCGAACAGCAGGGCCTGCAGGGGCGCGTCGGGATCGCCCTTGGGCGGTGGGATGCGATCGACGATGGCGTCGAGCAGCGCGGGCACGCCCTCGCCCGTCTTGCCGCTGATGCGCAGCACCGTCGCCGGGTCGATGCCCAGCACGCTCTCGATCTCGGCCAGCACTCGTTCCGGTTCGGCGGCGGGCAGGTCGATCTTGTTGATGGCGGACACGATCTCGAGGTCGTGCTCGATGGCCTGGTAGGCGTTCGCCAGCGTCTGGGCCTCGATGCCCTGGGTGGCGTCGACGAGCAGCACCGCCCCCTCGCAGGCGGCGAGGCTGCGCGAGACCTCGTAGCCGAAGTCGACGTGGCCCGGCGTGTCGATGAGGTGGAGGGTGTGGCCCTTCCAGTCGAGCCGGACGTTCTGCGCCTTGATCGTGATGCCCCGCTCGCGCTCGATGTCCATCGAGTCGAGGAACTGCTCGCGCATGTCCCGAGCGTTGACGGCGCCACACAACTCGAGGATCCGGTCCGACAGCGTCGTCTTCCCGTGGTCGATGTGGCTGATGATGGCGAAGTTGCGGGTTCGGTCCTGGGGTATCACGGTCCGCCCATTCTCGCAGGCGCTGCGGCGAGGTCAGCCCGATCCGAGGATCCGCGCCGGGTGGACCAGCACGGCCGTGCGCCGCTCGGCCGCCATCACGCGGTCGTACTCGTCCCAGTCGTCGTGGGTGCCGCCCGCCCCCGTGAACACGGCGCGGAGAAGGTCGGGGAGGGCGTCGGGGTCGAATGCGTCGAGGGGATCGTCGGGGCCGGCGATGTCGACCGGGCCCTCCACCGATACCCACGTCCAGCCGCGGCGCCACACGACCGTCACTCGCTGGGTGCGGCGAAGGTGCGCGAGCTTGCGGGTGTCGCCCCGGACGACGAAGCCCACGACGGGCTCGCCGGTCAGCGGGTGTTCGAGGAGGCCGGCGTTGACGAGCGACGCGTGCACCGAGTTGTCCGGGCGGGTCGTGGCCACGACGGCGAGCCACTGCTCGGGCGTGGCGATCCGGCGGACGAGGTCGAGGTCGGCTGCCACGACGTTCGACTGTAGGGGCGCGAGACTCCGGGCGTGCGGATCTTCATGAGCTACCGGCGCGCGGACGTGGGCGGGCACGCCGGCCGGTTGTCGGACTCGCTCGTTCAGCGCCTCGGTCCGAGGAACGTCTTCCAGGACGTCACCGACATCGCCGCCGGGCGGGACTTCCTCACCGTTATCCGCGGGGAGCTCGACGGCTGCGACGCCGCCATCGCCGTGATCGGCCCGGGGTGGCTCACGGCGGCGACGCCCGAGGGGCGCCCGCGGCTGTTCGAGCCCGACGACTACGTGCGGCTGGAGTTGGCGACGGTGCTCCAACGTGACCTTCCTGTCGTGCCGGTGCTCGTGGGCGGGGCGGCCCTGCCGGCGGCCGAGGCGCTGCCCGAGGACCTGCGGCCGCTGGCCCAGCGTCAGGCCATCGAGGTGCGCGATTCGACCTGGCACCAGGACGTCGACCACTTGCTGCGGTCGCTACGGGGCGAACCGGTGGCGGCGGCCGCCCCGGCCGGCCGGCGGAGGGCCGCGGTC
>JBOGIC010000271.1:0-3376 GCA_050744985.1 Acidimicrobiales bacterium | reverse complement strand
GCGACAAGATCCGCAGCGACTTCGCCGAGTTGCCCCCCGACGAGCTGGCCCGGCTCATCAGCACGCTCGAAGAGGAGATGCGCGAGGCCGCCGCCGACCTGCGCTTCGAGTACGCCGCCCGCCTCCGCGACGAGATCCACGATCTGCGACGGGAGTTAAAAGAGGTCGGGTAGCGCGCCGATACCAAGGGAGTGACCCTGACTGAGGCTGACGCGCGGGCGTCCGTCACACCCGGCAAGCGGCGCCTCATCCGCCGGGCCCTTCCCGCCGTCGCCCTGCTCCTGCTGGCCTACGTCGGTCTCTCGCTGCTCAACGACCCCCGCGGCTACCTGGGCACCGACACCGGCGGGAAAGTCGCCACGCTGCAGCGGATGGACGCGCGCAACACGCTCGACCCCGACGTCGGCTACTGGGCACAGCGGTGGGACCCCGACGGCCGGTACCACCCGATGTACTACACGTACCGCCTGGCCGGGAAGTGGGTGAACGTCACCACGCTCCCGGCCCTGTACGCCGCGTACCCGCTGTTCGAGCTGGGCGGCTACCGGGGCGCGCTGTTGATCCCGATGGCCGGCGCGGTCCTGGCCGCCCTGGCGGCCCGCGCCATGGCAAAACGGCTCGGCGGCGACGAACGGAGCCAGTGGCGCACGTTCTGGATCGTCGGCCTGGCCTCGCCGCTCACCATCTACGCCCTCGACTTCTGGGAGCACTCCCTCGGCGTGGGGCTGATGGCGTGGGGTGTGGTCCTGCTGTTCGACGTTGCGAACGAAGCCGGTGGCCGGGCGTGGCTGCGCGCCCTCGGGGCCGGCCTGCTGTTCGGGGCGGCGGCCACCATGCGCACGGAGGCCCTCGTCTACGGGGTCGTGGCCACGGCGGTGTCGCTGGGTGTGCTCCTGTGGCGGCGCCGCGCCCTCATGCCGCCGATCCTCGCCGGCGTCGCCGTCCTGGCCGGGTTGCTTCTGCCGCTGGCGGGGAACCTCGCCCTCGAGCGGGCCACGATCGGAACGAGCATGCGCGCCGGGCGCGCCGCCGGCGCCATCACCGGGTCGTCGGCCGGCACCGATCGCATCGGCGAGGCGATCCTCACCGGCACCGGCCTCGAACCCTCCCCCGAAGCGTCGTCGTACCTGGTCGGCGCCGTCCTCCTCGGCCTTCTCCTGCTCCTGGCCCGGCGGGCCGCCAAGGAGGGTGGCGACCCCCGGATCGCCCGCATCCTGTTCGCCGGTGTCATCGCGCTGTACGTGCTCCGGTTCGTCGGCGGAGGCCTGGGCTTCGTGCCCGGCATGATCGCGGCCGCCCCCTTGGCCGGCATCGGGCTGGCGTGGGCGTGGGGCGACGGACGGACGCGGCTCGTCGCCGCCGTGGCGCTGCTCGCCCTTCCAATGGTCTGGAAGCTTCAGTACACGGGCGGTGCGGCGCCGCAGTGGGCCGGCCGCTACATCCTCACCAGCGGGTTGCTGCTGGTCGTGATCGGCGCGGTCTCGCTCGGCCGCCTCGAGCGGTGGGCCGCCACCGGGCTCATCGCGCTGTCGGTGCTGGTCACCGCGTTCGGCCTGGCGTGGCTGGGGCAGCGTTCGCACGACGTCGCCGACGCGGGCGCCTTCCTCGACCGGCGGCCGGAGCCGGTGCTGATCTCCCGGGTCGCGCACCTCTTCCGCGAGACCGGCTGGTACGAAGGGCAGCACCGGTGGCTCACGGCCCTCAGCGACGAGGATGTCGCCGGCGCGGCCGCCGTGGTGACCGACGCCGGCTTCGACCGCTTCGGCTTGGTCACGGTCAACGACCGTTCGCCCCTCCCGGTGATCCCCGGCTACCACCCCGCCGGTGCCGCCGGCTTCGAATTCATCTCCGGGGTGCCCATGCTGGTGACGACCTACGAGCGGGGTCCCTGAAGCTCGGGGGCAACCCGAGCCAGAGCGTTCACACCTCTATCTCCTTCACGAACACCGCCAACTCCGCGGATTCCCAAGTGAGGACTGCACTTGGCGTATCCAGCAGGAGCGTGATTGAGAGTCGATCACCCGCCTTGGTAGTCGCTCGCATGGCTTTCGTTACGTCGAAGAGCACGACGCCAGGCGAGGACATTGCCCATTTCTTGGTGCGGCCAGCGAACGACGGTGAGGAGTCGTCCGGCGGTTGATCGGGATCGAGGTTGAGGAACGTACGAAAGCTCACCGCCTCGTCCCTTGCATCGGGTGAGTCGTGCACCACCATCGCACCTCGAAGGCGAAGCAATGCTCGATCGATGAACTGGCTGTTCCATTGCCCTTCCAACGGAACGGCGCGTATCCGATGCCGTGCGTTTGAGCCGTCGAGCCGACCGGCACTTGCGCCAAAGCGAGTAACCCACAACGACACGGACTGCTCCCCCGCCATGCTGTGCTGGAAGAGGAGTTCCGCCGCCTCGACGTCGAGGTCCGGGTCTCCCAGGAGGACCATGAGCTTGCAGAGCGCCGCCTCCGCAGTGATGTCGCTTGCGGCTACGAAACCCATCTCCAAGAGTTCCGCGCTGGTCTCGTAGATGCCAAGCTCAACCGGACCGCGGGCACACTGGCTCACGTTCGCGAGGATGATTCCCCTCTCGCGAGCGTCTTTGAAAGCGGCGAGGAACTGAGGGTTGGTGGGAATGTTGCCGGAACCGAACGACTGCACCACGGCTGCCCGCAGGCCCTCGGTCGCGAGCTGCGCGTGGGCGATCTTCGTGTCCTGGATGCCCGGGTAGACGGAGATCGGCATGACATGCTCGTCAAGGCGCGTCCGAACCCGGAACTGTTTTCCCCGTTCGGGGAGCGGGCGGATCAGTTTCTCGTTGATCACGATCCGATCCCCCGCCTCGCCGAGAGGCGGGATGTTCGGCGTCTCATACGCCTCGTAACCGACCGTGTCGCGCTTGCGCGCCCGATTTCCTCGGAGCAGCTTTCCTCCGAAGTAGATGCAGACCTCGGGCACGATCGGAAGATTCGAATACGTCGGGTTCGCGATCTCCAGAGCAGTAAGCAAGTTCTGTGTCGCGTCGTTACGGGTGCTAACGAGGGCTGACCGTTGCGACCCTGTGATGATTACGGGCTTCGCGAGTTCGAGGAGCATGAATGAAAGCGCGCTGGCCGTGTAGACCATCGTGTCAGTGCCATGGAGGATGACGAAACCCGTGTATTCCTCGTAGTGACGGCTGATGGCATCGGCCATCGCTTTCCACTGGGCCGGCCCGACGTTGCACGAATCGAGGGGCGGGATCTCGTCGAAGCAGTCGACCGCGAAGGGCAACCGCTGCAGTTCCGGGGTCGCCGCGCTCAATTCGGGCCACGGCACGACGACCTGAGGGCTCGCCGGATCAGGGTCGCGCGGCTTCGACCCGATGGTGCCGCCGGTGTAGATC
>JBOGIC010000270.1:0-2699 GCA_050744985.1 Acidimicrobiales bacterium | reverse complement strand
GCGGCACCAGCAGCGGGAAGCTGTCGGTCTCGAGCGCCCACTGCGCACCCAGCTCGCACATGCAGAACGGGCTCTGCAGGTAGTGGGCGCTGATGAGCTGGATGAACAGCGCCGTACCCTGCAGCCGATCCCTGAGGTACCGGGTGAACTCCTGCCCGGCCGGGATGTCGGTGCCGGGCGCCGACGTGAACACGATCCGCTCCTGCGGCACGTTGGCCCCCGCCCGCAGGAGCTCGACGAGCGCCTCGCCCACCGGCGCGTCGCGCGTGGAGTGGCTGACGAAGATCAACGGGGCGGCGGGCACGGGCCCACTCTCGCGCACCCGTCAGGCGGCCTCCCACAAGTCCACCACGTCGTCGACGGGGACGAACACGTCCGCACCGTTGGTGAACACCCATACCGTGCGCACCCGGCCCCGCCCGGCGGAGACCAGCTGACAGTCGTCGATGCGGTGGTCGCCCCGCAACGCAAGACCGACCCGCCGACCCTCCAGCATCCTGAGCTCGTGCACCCGGTTCGCAGCCATACCGATATGACGACGCGCACCGGCCGATCTCATCGCGCCCGTAGGTATCACGGCGGCGCCCGCGCCCCTCTACCCAGTGGGTTTCGGCGGCCGTCCCTCGCCGACCTCACGACGACGGGAGACCAGGTGCGCACGTTCCAGCGTGAGTCCATCCTCAGCGACGAGCAGCTCTCCGTGGAGATCGCCCGCCGGCTGGCGCCGGCGGACGGCGCGATGCTCCCGGGGCGGATCCGGGCGCCGCTGCCGGCGCCGCCGGTGCACGACCGAGCCGTCGAGGCGATACGCGGCTCGTTCGACGGCGGCCGCGGCGAGGCGATCGTGCGACGCCTGGGCCGCCCCACGCTGCTGGTGCGCAACGACACGTTCGAAGTGCCGCCGACCGACACCTGGCGTGCTCGCCTCCACCCGACCAAGTCCAAGCTCGACGCCGCCATCCGCTCGGTCGGCCGCGTCGAGGTCGTCGGCAGTGGGCTGCCGTACATCGGCACGGCGTGGATGATCGCCGACGGCGTGGCCGTCACGAACCGCCACGTGGCCCTGGAGTTCGCCCGCAAGAAGGATCGCGAGTTCGTCTTCCGGGCCAATCCCTTCGGGCAGGTCCTGCAGCCGCACCTTGACTTCAAGGAGGAGCACGCCCAGCTCACCGCCTTCGAGGCCCAGGTGGAGGAGGTGCTGTTCATCGCCGGTCTGGACGACAACGATCCCGATCTGGCCTTCCTCGCGCTCGCTCCGCCGCCCGGCCGCCTCCTGCCTCCGCCCATCCCGCTGTTCGACGGCGAACCGGAGCGCGGCCAGACGATCGCCGTCATCGGTTACCCGGCCGAGGACCCGCGCAACGACGTCGCCGACCAGGCTCGCCTGTTCGGAGGGATCTTCGACGTGAAGAGGCTCGCCCCGGGCGAGGTCATGGCCCGCATCGACGGGGGCCGCTTCACGCACGACTGCACGACCCTCGGCGGGAGCTCGGGCTCGGTGATCGTCGACGTGGCCACCGGCGCCGCCCTCGGCCTGCACTTCGCCGGCGAGTTCCTCGAGGCCAACTTCGCGGTGGACGCAGCAACCCTGCGGCGCTTCCTCACCGAGGCGCACCGCTCGCCGGTCGTCATCGACCCGGCCGTGGTCGCCACGGCCGAGCCCGAGGTGCGCGTACCCCTGTCCCAGGTCGAGGGGCGTCGGGGATACTCCGAGACCTTCCTCGGCACGGACGCGCTCGCAGTGCCGCTACCGACGCTGTCCGACGGCCAGGCGGACAACGTGGCGATGCTGCCGTACACACACTTCTCCGTGGCTGCGCACGCGCCGCGCCGCATGGCCCTCTTCACCGCCGTCAACATCGACGGCGACAAGACCCACAAGATCAAGCGTGGGCGCGACACATGGAGCTTCGACCCCCGCCTGGTCGAGGACAGCCAGTGCGGCAATTTCCTGTACGCCAACAACGACCTCGACCGGGGCCACCTCGTGCGCCGCCTCGACCCGGCGTGGGGATCGAAGCCGGACGCGGAACAGGCCGAGCGGGACACGTTCTTCTTCACCAACAGCACGCCCCAGCACGCCCAGTTCAACCAGCGCCTCTGGCTCGAGCTCGAGGATTACCTCCTCGACCACGCCGACACCCTCGACTTCAAGGCGTGCGTGTTCACCGGCCCGGTTTTCGACGACGACGACAAGGCCTACCGGGGCATCCAGCTGCCCGAGGCCTACTGGAAGGTGGCGGTGATGGTCCACGCCGAACGCCAGGCGCTGAGCGCCACCGCCTACGTCGTGAGCCAGGCCGACCTGATCAGCAACATCGAGTTCGTGTTCGGCCAGGTGAAGACCTACCAGGTGCCGATCGCGCGCGTCGAGGCCCTCACCGGGCTCGGCTTCGGCCCGCTCAAGGACTTCGACCCCCTGCGCCAGCAGGAGGCACTGGCCGCGTTCGAGATCAACGCCTCGGAGGATGTCCGGCTCTAACGGGACGGGCCCGAGCCGGTGGGCAGGAGCTCCTCCTCGCCGGTCTCGTCGTCCTCGATGAGGACATAGCCGCCCAGCTCGGCAAGGAGGGGGTGGCCCTCGTCGGGGCCGGTGGCGATCAGCTCGTCGCCGCCCTGCAGCACGACGCTGTCGCGGGGGCGGTACAGGTAGCGGCCGCCGCGGCGGATGGCGAGGAGGTAGAAGCCGGTCTCGGTCT
>JBOGIC010000269.1:0-6683 GCA_050744985.1 Acidimicrobiales bacterium | reverse complement strand
GGCCCGGGCGCCCGTCCCCGGCGTCGTCGACGGGCTCACCCTGCGGCCCGGCTGACACACTCGAAATCAGCGGCAATCGCTCAACCATTCAGCGAATTCGCTGAGACGCGCCCCGGTATCCAATTACGTCGGAACGAGCGGAAGGGGTACCCGTCGGAAGTCCTCCTAGACGACACTCAGCCCATTCACCG
Organism: Acidimicrobiales bacterium; assembly: GCA_050744985.1. Lineage (GTDB taxonomy): Bacteria > Actinomycetota > Acidimicrobiia > Acidimicrobiales > AC-14 > JBOGIC01. The sequence continues at coordinate 6,492 of JBOGIC010000269.1, read as the reverse complement.
CTCAGTGCGAACACCGGTGTCGCCGCCTGGGTCGTTATATCGATCGTAGGCGTGACTTTAATATAGTGAGTGCTGAGCTGCATCGGATTGAGCGGCACGCTCGGAGGCGGGATTCCGGTCAAAGAGCGGGCTGACTGACCGGCCGCTTGCAGTGAGCAACGGGCCGCGATCGAAAGCCGGATCGGCAGGCGAAACGATGGTTAGGGCTCACCGCTTGGTTGATTGCGCGGTTGGCTTGATCGTGTAGTTCCATTCGCCGTGCCATTCGTGGGGGCTGAGCGGGAGCGCGGCCAGGTCGGCGTCGGTGATCTTGACGCCGGTCGGGTACCACTCGGGGTCGCGTTGGGCTTGGGTGCGCAAGCCCTTCGTGGTCGTGGCCGAGATCAGCTCCACGATCGTGCGGTGGGACGTGAGCGGGCGGCCCCGCCAGTTCATAGAGATGAAGCTGAACATCCGGTGCTCGATGCGGTTCCACTTGCTGGTGCCCGGGGGGTAGTGGCACACGGTGATATCGAGCCCCGTCTCCGCGGAGAGCTTGGCTAGCTGGACCTTCCAGTTGCGCACCCGGTAGCCGTTGGACCCCACCGGCTTCGGCGGTGACGAGCAGGCGGGTGGCGCCGGGGAAGCGGGCTGCGCCCATGTGACGCCACCACGAGCGGATGGCGTTGGCGGCGAACTCGGCGGTGTCGGCGGTGTCGCGCCTGCGACTCACCCGTCCACACGAGGTCCTCCCGGCCCCACTGCGGATAGTCCCGAACTCGCCATAGCCCCCGGGATCCCGACTTCGCGGCCAAGGCCGCCGTGGTGCTGGACCTGTACGCCCGCACCTTCGAGGGCAAGCCGGGGCGTTGGAATGACCTAGTCGACGACGGGGCCGACGGCTGAGGCGAACAGGTCGGCCTCACACCACTGCTCCTCGCGGCCTCGACAGTCGCGATCTTCGGCAGACCGAACAACCGCCGAACGTCACCTACCCTCGTCTACCGCCATCCGCTCCACGGGCTGGCCCGTCACGGTGGCGACGAGGTCAAAGTCCTTGTCGACATGCAGGACGACCAGGCCGGCGAGCTCTGCGCTCGCGGCCACCACGAAGGTCGGGGATGCTGGGCGCTCGATGCTGGCCGCGGTCGGCCAGGAGAAGCTGCACTTCGAGGGCTCGGTCCTCGATGGCGGGGGTGAGATACTGGATGGGCATCGCCGCCAGCGGGATTGTCTCCAGCTCGCTTCGCCAGTCGGAGGCCGTCCGCGCCGAGTAGCCCAGTTCGAGGCGGGTGAGCGTCGTCATCCGGACGAGACCGCGGTCGATGCGGTCGGCCCACACCTGGTCGTCCGGGCCCCGGCCGAGACGGACGTAAGCGGACTTGTCGATCAGCCACGAGGGTGTCGTCCTCGTCCGACGGACGCTCAGGCGGTCAACTCCACGCGCCGGCCATCACCGTGGGATCGTTGAGATCAGCAAACACCGCGGCAGAGCGCTTCAGGTCGGCGATCGTGGCTGTAGGTTGTGGGCGCGCTTCGGCGCTCAGTTGGCGCCGCAGGTATTCGTTGCGAGACAGGCCGAGACGCTGGGCGTTGGCGTCGATGACGGCAACGACGTGGTCCGGCAGGTCGCGGATGAGGATGTCGGGCATAGCAGTTACCTCTCAACGATGATAGCAGTGTTATCGCGTACGGTGTCCCTGGCGTCGTCGGACAGCCCGGTCACGGCACGTACCGGGCGCGAAGGAATGCCGGGACGGCGATCGAGTCCCGGGTAGACGAAGGTCAAGTCAGGACGCGGATGACGCATCTGGGCCCGGGTGCCGTCCCGAGGCGCTGGTCACCGGTGACCAACTCGCAGCCCAGGACTTCGGCGAGCGCCACGTACATGGCGTCGTATGGGGTCACATTGGCACGCAGGTCGTAGCTGCGTCGGACGAGGGGAAGCGCCGGGTATCGCTCAACGTCGATGCTTTCGAGGTCGTCGAGCGCAGCGGCGAAACGGCGCTCGGAGATCGTGCCAGACAGCCACCTCTTGCGAAGCACCGCGACGGTCTCCACGTCGACGAGATCGGGAGCGGCGAGGTCGCCGGCACCCCGAACCTCCTCTCGGGCCCGGCGGCCATCGGCGCCATCGTCGCCGACCACATTCGCCAGCACGGACGCGTCCACCACGATCAAGAGCGCCTCCGCTCCTCCGCGATGTCCTCAACGGCCTGGGCGATCCCGACACGCCCGCCACGGCGGCGCTCGATCCGGTCGAGCACCTCGTCGAGGCTCGGCCTTTCGGCCAAGCGCTTGAGTTCGCCGGCGAGGTACTGCTGGAGAGACTGTCCGCGCTGCTCGGCGCGCCGGTGCAAGGCTGCGTGGACCTCTTCGGGGAGATCGCGCACGAGAACATCAGGCATGCTTGCATTATGATAGCAAGCGGCTCCGACGGCAAGCGGGCCAGATCGGCAGCCCACCCGCCCGGGAACGGCACGATTGCGGCGCGAAGGAATCGCGCGCGGTACCGAGTTTGTCGCGTCGACGGGAGCGAAGCCGGGCGGTCCGGGCGCCGCCGCTCCGCGCCGGTACTCGCGGTCCGGGGCCCCTGCCGGGCGATCTGGGAGCTCGTACGGAGAAGTGGTAGTACCGGCGGTGCTACCATGAGCGCCGATGAGCGTGACGAAGCGATCGGTGTCCCTCGACGACTCGGTGGCTGAGCGGGTCGAGCAGGCTGCCCACGAGGACGGCGTCTCGTTTTCTGCGTGGCTGTCCCTGGCGGCGGAGGACAAGCTGCGTCTCCGTGAAGGGCTCCGAGGTGTCCGCGAGTGGGAGGCTGAGGCCGGCGAGTTGACTGCCGAAGAACGCGCGGCCGGAGAGGCTCTCCTCGACCGGCTCTTGGGCGATCGGGTGGCGAACACGGCGTGACCGCGGATGGCCTCACCTACGACGCCGGCGCGCTCATAGCCGCAGAACGCGATGACCGGGTGATGTGGGCACTGCATCGGGCCGCGATTGCGCGCGGGCTTCCCCCAACCGTCGCTGCGGGCGTGCTGGCCGAGGCCTGGCGCGGTGGGCCACAGGATCGGTTGTCGCGGTTGCTCGAGGGCTGCAGAGTCGAGGAACTCAGCGAGGTCCAAGCCCGACAAGTTGGCGTGCTCATCGCACGAAGTGGTCTCGACGACACGGTCGACGTCGCTGTCGCGGAAGGAGCCATACGTCGAAACGACGCCGTCGTGACGTCGAATCGGTCGCACATCGAACAAGTGGCGGGCTCGGTTGGCAAGCGCGTCACGATTCACGACGTGTAGCGACCGTACTGGCGTCAGGGATCGGCGACGCGGTCACCAGCGGTCCCCGCCACCCGACTTCGGCACCTACGTGGTGCGCGGAGGTAATGCCACTCTCCGACGGACCGAGCCGGACGGAAGGACGTCCAGCTAGCCGAGCGGGAGTAGGTCGAGGTTGTAGTCGCCGAAGCGCCGATCGACGCTGACCAGTGTGAGACCTTCCGCGACGGCTTGTGCGACGAGCATTCGATCGAAGAGGTCGGAGTGATGGAGCGGCAGTGCTCCGGCCATGGCGGCATGCTCAGCGGTGACGGGCAGGGTGTCGAACTCGTTGGCAGCCAATGTGCCAAGGAGATCGTCGGGCGCATCCAGGTGGCCGGCCGCTTCTTGATCGCGATCTCCCACGCCGTCGCCGCGGAGACGACCTCGGTATCGGCGTTCGCGATGGCGGCGGCGGCCGACCGTGGCAACAGGGGATCGTCGGCCAGCCACCACAGCAGGACGTGCGTGTCGAGGAGAAGCCTCATTCCTTCTCGCCGCGGAACGCCGCTGCTACGTCCTCGGGGAGGGGCATCGAAATCACCGTGAATGCGAACCCGCCCTGCCCAGTAGCCGGGGCGGCGATCGGAGCGCGGGCCGTGGCGGCACGATACGAGCTACCGCGTGTCCGGCCCTCCCTGTCGTTGGGGGCTACCTCCGCTGCGACGAGCGGAATACACAACTAGTACACGCTACGTGTACCATACGTGTATGAACAGGATCCGCACCAACATCGAGATCGACGACGGCTACGTCCGCACGATCATGGACCGCTACGGGATCCATACCAAGACCGAGGCCGTCGACCTGGCCTTGCGTCATCTGGCCGGCCAACCCATGACGCGGGAGGAGGCGCTGGCTATGCGCGGCGGGAACGCCATCGGCGAGGTGCCCGAAGACGTCACGCCAGCCGGCGAGTGATCCTCGCCGACACCTCTGCCTGGGTCGAATACGACCGGGCGACCGGCAGCGCGGTCGACGAACGCCTGACCGAGCTGATCCGAGACGAAGGCCCGCTCGCCGTCACCGAGCCCGTGCTGATGGAGGTCACGGCCGGCGCTCGCGACGAGCGGCAGGGGCAGGCGCTTCGTCGGCTCCTCCTGCGTTTCGATCTGTTGGCCTTCGACTCGGCTGCGGACTTTGACGCGGCCGCCCGCATCGACCGCCGATGTCGCCGTGAAGGCGTCACGCCACGCGGGATGGTGGACTGCCTCATCGCCTCCGTGGCCCTTCGCAATAGGGCCACGCTCCTCGCCCAGGATGATGACCTGTCGAGAGTCGCCACGGTTCTCGGGATCGAGCTGGACCAGGCGTCCCTCGCGATCTGACCCTTCACCGGCGTGCGGGGGCTCTGCCGCGACGCTCGGAGCCGCTCACAAGGGGCGTCGGTCAGGGCGTGCCGCAGCGGGCGGACGCCTCGGCGGCGGCCGTCAGGAGTTCGGCGCGTACGCCGTCTTGGGCCTGGGCTCGCGCCGTCTCGCCGTATGTCGGCGGGGCCGTTGAGGTCTCGGCTGCGCCACCGCGACGTGGGGTTGTGCCCGAACGTCTACTCGGCCCCGACGGTGACGGCGACCGGCCCCCGCAACTCGCTGTAGTACGGTCGCCGCGCTGATGCACACTGCTCGCCCTTGTCCTGCGTGCGAGGGGAAGGCCGCTCGCTGCGTGGGTCAGGCGAACGGCTTCTATCTCCTGCGCTGTGAGATCTGCGCCACCCTGTACACGCCCGATGTGGCGATCTCGGACTTCTCCGAGGAGTACGAGGGTTACTACACCGACGACAACCTGCACTATCCGGCCTTCGTCGGCACCTCGCTCGATCGCACGTTCGCCGGATTCGCGCCCTACCGGCGTTCGGGCCGGATGATCGACGTGGGGTTCGGCGCGGCGTCGACGATGGAGGCGGCGGCGCGGGCCGGCTGGGACGTGGAGGGCGTCGAGGTCTCCAAGCCGGCCGTCGAGCACGCCCAGGAACTGGGCTTCACGGTCAAGCACTGTGAGCTGCACGAGGCGGGCTATCCCGACGGGCACTTCGACGTCGCGATCTCGAGCGAAGTGCTGGAGCACGTCGCCGACCCCCGGGGCCTGCTCCGGGAGATCGCCCGGGTCCTGCGCCCCGGCGGGCTGCTGTGGGCGACGACGCCCCACGGACGGGGCATCTCGGCGCGCCTGCTCGGGCTCCAGTGGAGCGTCGTGGTGCCGCCCGAGCATCTGCAGCTGTTCTCCCGGTCGGCCATGTACCGGATGTTCGATGCGGCCGATCTGCGGATCACGGCGATACGAACCGAGGCAGTCAACCCCATCGAGCTCGTGCGGCACTACCGGCCCCGCCGGTCGTCCGGGCGCTCCGCTCGCGGCGGCGTGGAGCCGGAGTTCGATCGCGTGCGCTCGGGCTACGCGATCCTCGAGCGGATGTACAGCCGGCCGAGCCTGCGCATGGCCAAGAACGGCATGAACTCGATGCTGAGCGTCGCCCGCATGGGCGACAGCCTCAAGGTCTGGGCCGAGAAGGAGAGCTGACCAGGCGCTCGAACACCGACAGCACGCGCGGGAGGTGCACGTCGGCCGAGTACCGCTCGACCACGGTACGCCGCGCCGCATGCCCCATCCGGCGGCGCAGGTCTGGGTCGTCGACCAGGAGCCTGAGGCGCTCATACCACTCGTCCTGCGTCTCGACCAGGAAGCCGTTCACGCCGTCCTCGATCACCTCGGCGTTGGAGCCCATCCGCCGGGCCACGACCGGCAGACCGACGGCCATGTACTGGACGGTCTTGAAGAAGAACTTCCACCGGTTCCAGGGCAGGTCGTTGAGCGGCACGAGGCCCACGTGGCCCGAATGGAGATCCGCGAGCTCGGACTCCGCCGACCACGGCCGGGCCTCGACCTTCACGCCCGGGACGGACATGTCGCCGGCGCCGACGGCGCACAGGACAACGTCCCGGTCGTCCTGAAGGCGAGCGAGAGCCGGCCCGATCATTTCGAGGTTCGGCGCGGTCGTGTGGCTGCCGATCCAGACCAGCCGAACCGGCTCGGGTGGCGGGGGGGCGGTCGCGGGGACGAACGTCTCGGTGTCGATGAAGTTCGGTATCACCGTCACCGACGGGTTGTACCGGGTCGCGTAGTCGCCGATCAGGTCGTTGATGGCGATCACGTGGTCGGCGCGGCGGAACAGTCCGTGGGTCTTGCCGTGGAACTTGAGGAG
>JBOGIC010000268.1:0-34239 GCA_050744985.1 Acidimicrobiales bacterium | reverse complement strand
GCCCCCAACGCCGACATCCACGGCTACGCCACGATCAAAGACATCATGGACGCCTTCAACCCCCTCACGGGCAAGATCTACCTCGAGGCCCTCGAGTGGACCCGGGTCGGGCGCATCATGTGCCAGCTGATGTACGGCAAGTACCCGCACCCGTCGACCTTGGTGCCCGGCGGCGTGTCGACGACGATCACCACGTCGTCGTTCAACGAGTACTACGCCCAGATGGGCAAGTTCATCGACTTCTCCAAGGTCATCCCGAGGATCTGGGACGATCTCGTCGACTTCCTCCTGGAGTCGGACCCGCGGTACGAGGAGGTGGGGGCCCGCTCGGTGAACCTGGCGCAGACCGGCATCTTCGACAACTCGCAGGTGTACGACGCCACCTACGCCAACTGCAACCAGTGGGGCAACGCCCGGTGGTCGACGCCCGGCATCATCATCGACGGCAAGCTCGTGACCACCAACCTGACCGACATCAACATGGGGTTCGAGGAGTTCGTCGACCACTCCTTCTACGAGGACTGGACGAAGGCCGGCCCCCAGAAGTACGCCACCGACCCGCTCGGCAACCCCATCTCGCCGTACCACCCGTGGAACAAGACCACCATCCCGAAGCCCACGGCGACGAACTTCCGTGATCGCTACACGTGGGACACGGCGCCGCGTTGGGACCGCAAGGTGGTCGAGACCGGCGTCTACGGCCGCATGTGGACGACCGCACTGGCCCAGAAGATCCCCGAGAACCCGTTCTACGAGGCGACCGGCGACGGCCTGCGCATGGTGCTGCCCCGGCACGCCCTGCCCGAGACCGAGCTGTTCTGGCCGGTGCCGCGCACGCTGAACGCCCTCGAGCGGAACCGGGCCCGTGCCTACGCGCTCGCCTTCCACGCCGTCATCGGTATGAACTGCCTGCTGCAGGCGTTCGAGTACTGGCGTCAGGGCGAGACCCGGGTGCACACGCCGTTCAAGGTCCCCAAGGACCACCGCATCGGCGTGGGCTTCTGGGAGGCGGGCCGCGGCTGGCTCGTCCACCACAACGAGATCGACAACGGCAAGCTCGTGAACTACCAGATCACGACACCGTCCACGCTCAACGCGTCACCCACCGACCCGTTCGGGCAGCTCGGCCCCTACGAGGAGGTCGTCGTCGGCACGCCGCTGCTCGAGACCGTGCCCGAGGACCAGATCAAGGGCCTCGACGTGCTGCGGGCCGTGCGCAGCCTCGACCCCTGCATGCCGTGCACGACCCACATGGACACGGGTCGCGGCGTCATGGTGCGGGAGGTCAACTCCTGCGGCTGCACGCTCGAGTAGACCCCCACGACCTGACAGGTCCGGCCGGCCCCCCCTCGTCCCCCGGGCCGAATGGACCTGTCAAGGGCCCTGGCCCGGCCGGTGCTATCACCGGCCGGGCCGCGCCGCGCGCGTCCGCCCGCCTGCGTGGCGCGTGCCGACACAGGCAGAAGAATCACGTCATGCCGGCGAAACACGACGTAGGCGCCGAAGGAAGACCCACAGCGCCGCGACATCAGGCTCCAGTGCGGGTCTCAGAGTGGTCCGCCGGCCGGCCAATACTCCAAGTACAGATCCAAGAGCGAGCGGTGGGGGAACTCACGGTGCCATGGCTTCACTCGCCCGACGTAATGCACAATTCCTTCACGACGAGTGAGGTAACTAGTACGGTGCTCGTCGTACTTCTTGTGGACCTCGATCATCTTGTTCCATTTCGCGGGCAGACTTCTCCATCTGCCGGCAAAGATGATGTTCAGAATATCTTGGTCCGGGCTGTGGAGTTTCAGACCGAAACGACGATATAACCACAGCGCCTGCTGAGTTACTTCGTCCGCCCGCCACTTGTTCATGTCGATGATAAGGACGCCAGAGTTGAAGTACCCTGGCGGTTGGGCGCCGTACGGGTATTCTCGGGCGGATTCATCGATGACCAAGCATCGAGTCTCAGATCCTTGATTTATGACAGCACCCATTCCTGCGCTGCCCAGGTCAAGCGCATAGAGTTGCGCGAGGTCGTCCAATACCAACGTGTCCGCGTCGAGGTACACGACGCGCTCGACGTCATCGGGCAGGACCTCGCTGAGATGAAGCCGTGCGAGTATCGCTGACGTGTAGTGACCGCCACTTCGCGACGCGGCCCGCCAGCAATCGCCAAGAACCAGCCCGTCCTGCACAATGTATGTTTGCGTCTCTCCGAGGCGGCTGAGTGCATCGATCAGGGACGAGCGCACATCAACGCTCAGACCTCCGTCGATGACGTGGAATCTGAGGCAAGCCGTGTCGTCAAGGAGGTTCATTCGGATGGACCGTCCCGCGACGGCAGCCCCGACGGCGTAGTTGTCGTCCACTGCGAACACGACGTTCAGGGCCTCTCGTTGCACGATCGCTCCTTTGTGCCCGCGCGTGGTCGTTGTGTCGTGGCGGGAACAACACCCAGCTTCGGTGCATCGTTCCTCGGAGTCGGGAGGGCGTTGCGCAGGAGCGTACTCGTCGAAGTTACGAGGCGGTGGCCGTCGTCCACCTCGGATGCGGCCCGGTTTCGTTGCCTGTTTCCCGTCATCTAAACGGACAGCCCGGTCACTGTGAGCGTCGTCCTCGTCCCTCGCAGCGATGTTTCTTCATCTGCACGCGATCGATCGCGACGCATTTCCAGCCACTCCAATGTTGCTCGTGGTCAAGACTGAAGGTTTGTCATTGCGTCGAATTTCTTCATTGCCAAAGGATGATTCGAGCCCTAGGATCCCTTGCTTGTGCGGCGGAGCTTCGGCGGCATCCCTGTGAATCGACGGTCTCCACAATCGCGGTATCGGACGTCCGCGACCTTGCTCGGGCACTCTTTCGCGACAATCGAAGCAATTGGCATCGCGCAAACCGGTTGACGCTCCGCGCGACCAGGCGGTCCTCGGCAGCGAGGACTGCGACGGGCCGCTCGCCATCGGGCGCGGCAGGCTGCTACCGCCGACTGGCCACGCCCCGGTTCACGAGCTGGTAGCCGAGTTCGCGCGCTCCAACCCGACACGCACCGCGGTCCAGACCGCTGCCGGCGCGATCAGCTATGGCGCGCTGGACGCGTGGGCCGCTCGCATCGCCGCGCAGCTCGCCGTCAACGGCGTGCGTCGGGGAGACCGCGTCGGCATCCTGGCCGAGCCGTCAACGCCGATGGTGGCTGCCGTCCTTGGCATTCTTCGCGCGGGCGCGGCGTACGTACCGGTCGATCAGAGACAACCCCAGGCGCGCATCGCCGAGGTGCTCGACAACGCGCACGTTGCTGGCGTCGTTGTCAGCCGCCACGTTCAGGACAGCCTCGGTGTGCTCGGGCTGCCAATCGTCGCGGTGATCGACGGGTTCGAGCGGGGGAGCACAACGGAGCATTCGCCGGCCGACTTCCCTGCCGTTCCCGTCCGGTCCGACGACGTGGCATACATCATCTACACGTCGGGAAGCACAGGCGAACCAAAGGGTGTCGTCGTCGAACATCGTCACCTCTCGGCGTCGACGCTGGCACGCCGTTCGGTCTACGGCGGGACGCCGGTCTTCCTCCTCGTCTCCCCTCTGGCGTCTGATTCTTCGGTCGCTGGCCTCTGGGGCACCCTGACTGCGGGGGGCTGCCTCGTCGTCGCCACGTCCGATGAGGTCCGTGACCCCACGCGACTGGTTGAGCTCGTCGAGCGATACCGCGTCACCCGTCTGCTTTGCGTCCCCGCCCTCTACAGCCTCGTGCTCGACGCCGCCGAGCGCCTCGGTCTCTGGCGCCTGCGGTCGCTCGAGACCGTCACGGTCGCCGGAGAGCTGCTGCACCAGGAGCTGGTGGAGCGGCACTTCGCCCTTCACACGGGGCCAGTGACCCTCGTCAACGAATACGGTCCGACCGAGGCGACGGTGTGGGCCAGCTTCCTGCGCCTCGACGCTCCGGCGCCGGTGTCGATCGGGACGCCCGTGCCGGGGGCCTGGCTCTACGTCCTAGACGACGAGGGGCAGCTGGTCCCGCGGGGTACCGAGGGTGAGCTGTTCATCGGCGGCGCGGGGGTGGCGCGGGGCTACTTCCGTCGTCCGGACGCCACCGCTCAGGCTTTCGTCGACGACCCCTTCGCCAGCGAACCAGGAGCTCGGATGTACCGAACCGGTGACCGCGCCCGCTGGAACCGCGAGGGCACACTCGACTTTCTCGGCCGCTTGGACCATCAGGTCAAAATCCGGGGGCACCGAGTCGAGCTCGATGCGGTCGAAGCGGCGTTGCGCGCCGTACGAGGCGTTCGTGACGCAGTCGTCGTGGCGAACAGCGCGGGCACCGATCTGGTCGGCTTCGTCGTCGCGTCGTGCGTCATCTCAGCGGAGACGCTGCGGCGACACCTGAGCGACCGACTGCCGAACGTCATGGTCCCCGCGCTGATTCGCATACTCGATGGTTTTCCGATCACCGTCAGCGGCAAGGTCGACCGAAACCTCCTGCGCATCAGCGTCGACGACTCGGTGGCTCGCCCCGATCCCACGCCCGCGGCCGCCATCGACTTCGACCGGGATGCCGCGGCGCTGGTGGCTGCCGCCTGGGCCGAGGTGCTCAACCTGTCCGAAGTGCCCGTCGACGTCAACTTCTTTGATCTCGGCGGCCACTCGCTTGCCATGTTCCGGCTCCAGGATGCACTCGAATGCCACACCGGGACGCGGCCATCCATCGTCGCCCTTTTTCGGCACACGACCGTGTCTACCCAGGCGGAACTGCTTCGCATTGACAGATCGGCGCCGGTCGATTCCCTTGAGCCGAGGCGGCAGGATAGTGACGCCCGGGCCAGCGCGGTCCTGGCACGGCGCCAGCGGGCCGAACCAGAGCCAGCTACATGACGACGACTCACTCAACGTGGCTGCAGTGCACCGTTTCGCGTACGGAGCCGCCGCGGCGCCTCATCTGCTTTCCCCACGCCGGTGGGTCTGCCTCGTTCTTTCGCCAATGGGCGCGCCACTTGCCCGAAGTCGAAGTACATGCCGTTCGGTACCCCGGCCGCGCTGAGCGCATCGACGAACGACCACCTACGGATCTGCGCGCGCTCGCCGGCGAGATCGCCTGTGCCCTCGAGCCGATGGCCGACCGCCCAATCGCGCTGTTCGGGCACAGCATGGGCGCCGTGGTCGCCCTCGAGACGGCCAGGACGCTCGAGGCGCGGGGCGTTCAACCGTTCCACCTTTTCGCTTCTGGCTCCCGCGATGGCGTGTCCCCGGTCCGCACGGCTGCGCCCGACGTAGCCGATGACGACAATACGACAATCGAGCAGCTCGTCCGCCTCGGTGGCACGGATCCCAAGCTGGCCGCGGACCCCATCTTCCAGGAACTTGTCCTGCCCTACATTCTCAGCGACGGGCGCATGTTCCACGCCTACGTGATGGAGCCGGAACCGCGCTTGCATTGCTCGGTGACGACGATCGTCGGCGATGCCGACGCCGACGCCGACCAGCGCGGATGGAGCGACTTGACCCTCGGCGAGTTCTGCCAGCAGACCCTGTCCGGCGATCACTTCTACCTCGTGTCCGACCCGCCATACGCCCTGCTCCGAGAAACCCTCGAACGTCAAAGCGTCCCCGATGACCGCTAGCCCCGAGTCAGTCCGGAGTCGGGACCGGCGTCACGTGTGGCACACGTGGTCACCGCTGAGCGCGGATCGTGCACGGCTGATGTTCTCGCACGGGGACGGCTACCGGATCTGGGACGTCGACGGAAGGGAGTTCATCGACGGCCTGTCGCTCGGTGCGACGTGCGGGTATTCGCATCCGGACGTGGCACGCGCCGTGAGCGAGCAGATATCGCAGCTGCACGGCGTCGACCTGTCCGTTGCGAGCCACGAACTGGCCGGACTCCTCGCCGAACGGCTCTCCTCCTACCTGCCGGAGACGCTTTCGAAGACACTGTTCGTCAACAGTGGATCCGAAGGAATCGAGGCAGCCGTCCTGATCGCTGCCGAGTACTGGTCGCACGTCGGCGAGCCGCGGTCGAGGGTCGTGACCTTCACGCGCGGCTACCACGGTTCGACGGTGATCAGCAGGAGCCTGTCGGGACTGCCTCGGGTCGGGCACCCGTTCCAGAGCCCACTGCCCGTGACCTTCGTCGACCTCCCAGTGAGCCCGCGGGACCTGCGCCGTCCTGAGTCGCTTCCGCTACTCCTCGAGGCCTTCCGCAATGCGTTGGAGGAGGACGCGAGCGCGCAGCCTTCGGCAGTTGTCGTCGAACCATTCCTCAATGTCGGCGGCGGTGTGGTGTTGCCGTACGGCTTCCTCCGAGGACTACGCGAGCTGTGCGATACATACGGGGCGTTGCTGATCCTCGACGAGGTCTTTACAGCGTACGGGCGTGCGGGCCGGATGTTCGCCTGCCATCGGGAGGCGGTCGAACCGGACATCCTCGTGTCGAGCAAGGGCCTGAGCGGGGGCTATGTGCCCATCGCGGCAGTCACCGTGCAGCGGCACATTCACGACACCTTCGAGAACGAACCGCTCATCGGTGGCCTCCGATACGGTCACACGACTTCGGGCCACGCGGTCGGCTGCGCTGCCGCGCTGGCGACGCTCGACGTTCTCGAGAAGGAGAGCCTTCCGGAACGGGCCGAACACTTCGGAGGGCTGTTGGTCGATCGGCTCGGCGGGCTGGCAGGGATTGGCGACGTTGTCGACGTCAGACGGTTCGGGCTGGTACTCGTCGTCGAGATGTGCTCGGCGGACGCAGCGAGCCGAGCCGTTGCCCGGGCCGAGGACAAAGGACTGCTGCTGCGACAACTGGGCGACACCATGATGGCCGTGCCCGCGCTCACGATTGGCGACGAGGGCATCACGGCCATCGCCGATCGGATCGAGTACGCCGTCGCGGCGGCGCGAGCTGGCTGAAGCCGACGTGCTCCCGCAGGTGCTGTCCGATTCTGCGTCCGTAGGCGTCGTCGATTCGATCACCCGGAAGCGGTCCGGCATCTCGTTGGAGCCTGCCGAGATCCGGAGTGTGGTCCTCGACTTCGTGGCCGGCCGCATCCCCGCCTACCAGATGGCCGCATGGCTGGCAACAGTGGCCTGCGAAGGGATGACCATCGAGGAGACGGCCGCCCTCACCGGTGCGTATGTGACCGGCGGGGTACGGCTGGATCTCAGCGGCATCGGCCCGGTCGTCGACAAGCACAGCACGGGAGGCGTCGGCGACAAGGTCACGCTCGTCGTCGTTCCCGTTGTGGCAGCCTGTGGGTTCACCGTCGTGAAGATGAGCGGACGGGGCCTGGGGTATGCCGGCGGAACCGTTGACAAGCTCGAGTGTGTCCGAGGCCTCCGGCTGGACCTCGGCGTCGCCGACGTTCGCCGCGTGGCGCGTGAGGCCGGAATGGTCATCACCGGCCACACACCCCAGTTCGTACCGGGTGACTGGGCGACGTACGAGCTGCGGGACCTGACGGGCACCGCGGCGAGCATCCCGTTGATCGCCGCCAGCATCATCAGCAAGAAGGTTGCGATCGGTGCCACTCGTCTTGTTCTGGACGTGAAAACCGGACCCGGAGCGCTGATTCCCGATCCCGCCGCGGCAACCGAGCTTGCAGAGACGATGGTGAAGCTTGCTGGACTATTCGGGCTTTCCTGCCGAGCGGTGCTCACCGACATGAGCCAACCCCTCGGCTACGCCGTCGGAAATGCCCTCGAGATCAAAGAGGCGCTCCACGTCTTGGAGGGCGGTCACGTTCCGGGGCTGTCGGAGGTGTGTGACGCCGTTGCCGGCCTCATGCTGCAGAGCGCTGATCCCGACCTGACACCCGGAGCGGCGTACGAGCGCGTCGCCCGCGCGATAGACAGCGGAGCCGCACGGGATCAACTCCTCCGATGGGCGCGGGCCCAAGGGGGCGACGCACGTCAGCTCACGGAACTGGGCCGGCTCCCGTCGGCACCGAACCGGCACGTGATCACGGCGACGTCGTCTGGGTGGGTCCAAGCCGTCGATCCCCGCGCGATCGGGACGGCCGCTCTGCGCCTCGGTGCGGGCAGGATGGTCGAGGGCGCCAAACTCGACCACGCCGCCGGACTGATCCTTCGTCGTCGGGTTGGTGAGCGCGTCACGAGGGGAGACCCCCTCGCCGAACTGCACTTCACGAGCTGCGATCCCTCGCCGGCGATCGCCCTTACGGACGATGCCTTCGTCGTCGGCCCGGATCCGTGCTCCGCTCCTCGCGCGGTCCAGCACGTGCTCTGAGCCATGAAGATCCCAGGAAAGCCGATCGCGCGAGGAGGTCACCCACGATGCACAACGCCGTAAGCTTCGATCAGGTAATGGCTGCGGCCGCGGCGGTGAGCACCACCTTCGAGAACTTCCCCGCTGATCCGGTGTCGGCGACGAACGCGGGAACAATCAGCGCAAGTGCCCGCGCTGAGGTCGTCGATCGGTACGAGCGACATGGCTTTGCCGTCATCCAACTGGACCCGCACCGCGTCACCGCCGAGACGTTGCTGGCGCTCGCCGAATCATTCGACCTGGGCGCTCCCTTCGTCCCTCCGCTGTACGCCACGAACGGCAAGCCCGTGGCAACCGTCGCCCGGATCTCCGCGGCAGCAGCCGATGTCGCCACGGCGCGACATCCGTCGTTCGAGCGGACCGTGGGCTTGGCGCTCCATTGCGACGGCACGCTGCAGGAGATCGGGTTCGTAAAGGTGTCGGTGTTGCTGTGCGAGGCGCCCGCGGCACAGGGCGGCGAGACCATACTGTTCAACGCGTCGGCCGCCTACGCCCAACTCGCGGCTGTGGACGCACCGGCGGCGGCGGCGCTCGCCACACCCGGCGCCCTCATTCGCCAGGCGAACATCAACGGTTGCAGGGATGTGAACGCTGGGCCGGCGTTCACCGTCCAGGAGCACCAGTTGGTCTGCGGGTACTCGGTGACGGCCACTGACCGATGGTCGGTGCCCGTTAGCGTTGCCGAGGCGGACCTGTATCGCGGCGTAGGGTTCCTTTTGCACGCCAGCCTTCCCGGTAGCCCCCATTTCGCGGAGCTCGCCCTCGAAGCCGGACAGGCGATCGTGTTCGACAACACGCGCATTTCGCACGGCCGTACGTCCTACTGTGACAATCCGAGCCGCCCGCGCTGTCTGTACCGCAGCCTGCACCTGCGCCACCCGAGCGTCCGTCAACTACACACGATCACCGTGGCGGCCCGGGTTGCGGTCGAGGGCTCTCATCCCGCGCCCGCCACGCCGTGACCGACCGCACGCGCCACTCCCCCGTCGACGGCGGCAGGGTCGGCCCGCCGCCGCCGTTAGACCCCGAATTGGCAGCGCCGCTCGGCGCCATTCTCGCGGACCTGCCGACCCCGCTCACGGCCGAGCTCATTCCAGATCGGCGAAGGCGCACGGCCGAGCTCAGCATGTCCGATGACGAGATCCGACGCGGAGGTGCGTTCGATCTCGAGGAGCGGGACGTTCCAGGTCCCCTTGGCGCGCCCGACCTTCCCATGATCATTTGCCGCCCCACCGCGACGGCTGGGCCGCACCCGGTCGTCTACAGCACGCACGGCGGCGGTATGGTCGCAGGGAACAACCGCAGCACCGAGCTGGCCGGGGAACTTGGTCGGGCCGAGGAGTTACAGCTCGCCGTGGTAGCGGTGAACTACCGCCTCGCGCCGGAGCATCGGGACCCTGCTCCGGTGGAGGACTGCTATGCCGGCCTGGTCTGGCTGGCCGAGCACGCCGCCGAGCTCGGCCTCGATGCTGAACGAATCATCGTCAGCGGCAACAGTGCCGGTGGAGCGCTCGCAGCCGGTATCTCGCTGTTGGCCCGCGACCGCGGCGGGCCCGGACTGATCGGCCAGATGCTTCAGTGTCCGATGCTCGACGACAGGTGTGAGACACCGTCTGGGTTCCAGATGGCGAGGGTGGGACTCTGGGACGGCTTGTCGAACCGCGCCGGTTGGACGGCCTTGCTGGGCGCACGGCGCGGCACCCGCGATGTCTCGTGCTACGCCGCTCCGGCGCGAGCAACCGACCTGTCCGGTCTTCCGCCCGCGTTCATCGACGTCGGCTCCGTCGAGGCGTTGCGGGACGAGGCCGTGATCTATGCCACGAGCATCTGGCACGACGGCGGCCAAGCCGAGCTGCACGTGTGGTCGGGCGGTTTCCACAGCTTCGACCAGTGGGCACCCGACGCCGTCATCTCGAGAGCGGCCGACCGCACTCGGATCGCGTGGCTGCGCCGAATCCTCGCGCACACCACAGCGCCGGTGAGGCAGTGAGGCCGACCCCGTGATTCCGAGCCGGCTGGCGCTCGTGACCGGTGCGAACAAGGGACTGGGGCATGAAACGGCTCGCCAATTGGCGCGTCTGGGTATCGCCGTTCTCCTGGGAAGCCGCGATCTCGACCGGGCGGCGGCAGCCGTCCATGACCTGGCCACCGACGGCGTTCTCGTAAGCCCGGTACAGGTCGACGTCACTGACCCCGTCAGCGTGGCCCGACTCGCACAGGACGTGGAACGCGACCATGGTCGACTCGACATCCTCATCAACAACGCCGGGACGTTCGTCGCCGCCGCCGCCACCGCGACGACGGCGACCGAAATGCGTCAGATCTTCGAGGTGAACGTCTTCGGCGTCGTGACGACGATCCACGCGCTCCTGCCACTCCTCCGGCGGTCGCCCGCTCCGCGTATCGTCAACGTATCCAGCACAACGGGCTCACTGACGCTGACCAGCGAAGGAGTCGACATACCAGGCGACGCCACCCGTCGTCTCGCTTACACGGCCTCCAAGGCTGCCCTGAACATGCTCACCGTTCAATACGCGCTTGCATTTCGCGGCGACCCCGACATGCGGCACATCAAGATCAACTCAGCGTCGCCCGGGTACACCGCGACCGCGATGAACCAGCACTGCGGCACCCGCCAGGTTGCCGACGGTGCACGCATCGTCGTCGACCTCGCCACGTTGGCTGAGAACGGACCGACCGGCGGCTTCTTCAGCGACGAGGGGCCATTACCGTGGTGACGGCGTCTGGAACGCGACAAACAGTGGAAGGGACCATGTGAGCTGGGCGTACTCCACGCTCGTTGCCGAGGTTTACGACTTCCACCTGCCGATCGGATTCTCCAACGGAGACGTCGAGTACTACGCACGCCACCTAGCGGGTGTCCGGCGGACCATCCTGGAGCCGGCAACGGGTACGGGGCGTGTACTCATCCCACTGCTCGAGGCGGGCTTCCGTGTCGAGGGCCTCGACCATTCGCCTGAAATGCTCGCGATCTGTCGCCAGCACTGTCTCGAGCGTGGTCTCGAGCCGGTCTTGCGCATCGGCGACATGGAGTCGTTCGTCCAGCCCGAGGCCTACGAGGCCGTGATCATTCCTGCCGGGTCGATCAGAAACCTCGACGGGCGGAACGCCGTCCTGCGTGCATTGTCGTGCTTCCACGAGTCTCTCGTTCCGGGAGGGCGCCTGATTGTGGACGTCGCAGCACCCCGTCCCGTAACCGAGCCGGGACCGCTGCGGTACTGGCGGCGTGACGCCTATCTCTGGACCCAACAGCCAGTGCACGTCCGTTTCGATCCGCTCGCCAACCGCACGACGATGCTCATCCGCTACGAAAAGTGGGCCGACGGTGAGTTGCTGACCACGGAGCTGCACTCGTTTTGCCTCCAGTATTGGGGCCGAGACGCGTTCGAAGCGCTCCTCGCCGAGGCCGGGTTTGCAGTGACCGCGGTGACGGCTGACTATCAGGATGACAACGAACCCGGGCCCGACAGTCTGGATTGGACCTTTCATGCCACGCGCTCGAGCGGCGGTACCCGCGGGTGACGCGGATGCCGTCAGCTCGCCTACCTACTTCGACGTGAGGAAGCTGGGGTACCCGACCGACCGGGGCTTGGCACGATCGGCACCGGTGGGTTGGCCAGCTTGGCCAGCGCGGCGCGAGCGCACGAGCGAGCGGTCGTGAGCCCCATTCGCCGGGGCGCGACCGCGTTGGCGATCACCGTCGCCTCTTCGGCACGAAAAGCGTTGCATCAGCACCGTCGTCGAACGCTTCGGCGACGGCGACCTCCGGTGGCAGGATCTCCTCGGTCATCGCAGGGTGCCGTCACTCGGACCGCATGCGAGGCCGCGGCCGCGCTCAGCGCTCCGCCGTCGCGCCTTGCTCGTACAGGCTCACGGCGTCGTCCGCCGTCAGGACGCCCGAGTAGGCGCGCACCGGACCGACCGAGCCGGGCCATCGGTCGACCGGATTCCCCAGCCAGAAGGCCTGTCCGACCTGGAGCCCCCCCTCGGCCTGCCAGAAGGGCCACTCCTCAGGCAACGTCGCGGTCCCCCCGTCATCGGTCCCAGGCACGTAGAGCTGGGTCGTGCGCGTCGCCGTGTCGCAGACGCCGACCAAAAGCACCCACTCGTCGAACACCGACACCTCGATCGGTTTGGCCGAGGTCGCATGTTGCCATTCCAGGACGCCGGTCATGCTCCCGTCCACGGGCGCGACCGTCAGGCACCATCGCAGTGCGGCTGGGCTCGTCCCGTCAGGCATGGTCTGCTTGATCGCTCGGGCGCCCAGGTAGAAAGGACTGTGCGTAGGCTCCTCGCTCGAGGGGCCGATCTGGCTGACTGCCGTGACGGCGTACGTCCCACGCGGGAGACGCAGGCCAGGGTCCATGGTCCCAGTGTCGAATCGGACCCACGCCGCGACGCTATAGCTCTCAGTGGTACGGAGTATGGGGCCGGCAGTGGTGAGCCATTGGCTCGCCCCGTCGAGGGCGATCGCCCCCCCGAAGGTGCCTCCACCGACCCATACGGGGTCACCGTGGGCGCTCAGGGTCTGGCCGTTGCCGGAGGAGTCGCGGGCGGTGTCGCCCCCACCTTCCTCGAACGTCCACAATCCCTCGAGACGGCTGGACGAGTCGGCGGATTCAGTCACGGCTGATTGGGGTTGCATTTTGGGATCGAGATGCCCTGACCGGGGCGTTCCGCAGACGGTCGGACAACCAACGTTCGGCGTGGAGGCCAGATTGTTCACGGACGCCAGCATGCGACAAGATGGCTCGGAAGCTTCGTGAGTCGAAAGCTCGAGCCCCATTGCGCACCGACATCAAGCTGACTGTAGCGATTCCATACAAGCGGCGCTTGGACAATCTCAGGATCGCTCTCGA
The DNA here is from genome assembly GCA_050744985.1 of Acidimicrobiales bacterium. Lineage (GTDB taxonomy): Bacteria > Actinomycetota > Acidimicrobiia > Acidimicrobiales > AC-14 > JBOGIC01. The sequence continues at coordinate 21,105 of JBOGIC010000268.1, read as the reverse complement.
GGGACTGGCGAACCAGACCCTCGACAGCTCCGAGTTCGAAGTCGTCGTCGGCGCCATGGAGTATTCGGACACGTACATCTCCACATGCCGTGAGTTCACGCACCTGATCAACCTCGTGTCCGTCGTGTCATCACAGGAGTTCGCGATCCCACGAGCGAGAAACCTCGCGATGAGGCAGGCGTCTGGCCAGATCCTCGTTCAGATGGACGCCGATACGCTCCTGCCGCCCACGGCGCTGGAGAACCTCTACGACCGCCATTTCTCGTTCGGGCAGAACGTGTGCGTCGTCGGCCAAGTGTTCGGCTACGGCAACAATAACGACGGCAATGTCGAATCCGTCGAGGTGCTGCCCTACGCCCACTACCAGAAATTCCTCGACGAACTGTGGCGCGTTGGGGACGAACCGCTCGATCCACGGTTCACGGTAAGCCACGTCATTCCGTGGGCCTTCGCGTGGACCGGCCTTATCGCCCTGCCCATGGAGACTATCCGGCGGTGCGAGCTGTTCTTCGACGAGGACTTTCACGGTTGGGGAGTGGACGACCTCGAGTGGGGGTACCGGATCTCGGCCAGCGGCATTCCCATCGTGCTTCGTGAAGACGTGTACGCGCTCCACCTGCCGCATACCCGGAACATGGCGGCCAACCAGGAGACCGAGAGGGCCAACTACCGGCGCTTCTTGAGGAAGTGGCCGGCACCCGATGTCGAGCTTGCCCACGCGGTTGGGGACGTCGCGGCGAACAGTCGTTTCCTCGACTTCCAGCGGGAGCTGCGGCGGTGCAGTGGTGGGCCTGGGCGTGTGGTCGGCACGGTGCGAGGACCGATCGGCGGGACCGACGTCGCGGTCGTAGGTGTGGTTCTCGACGCCGAACATTGCATCGTCGACCCAGACATCGTCTCGCTCTTCGACGACCGGTCCTGCATCGAGATCCTGCCCCTCGCCGGGCTTGCCCTCCCCTACGACGACGGGAGCGTCGCCGAGTGCCGAGTCCTCCCCGGGGTGGCCGGCTTTTCGGCGCCGTACTGGAACGCCGTCCGCACGGAGGTGGCCCGGATCGCGAAGCGGGTCATCCTCCCGACCACAGGCTGAAGAGGCTGCGAATTCGGGCCGGATGGGCTCAGACCATCGTCGTCGGGAGCCTGCTGAAAACAGGCCGCACCTCCGGGCGCGACGCCTCGGACCGACGAAGCCGGTCGGAATGAGTCACGTTTCACGGTGCGTCATGGGCGCGCCGGACCAAGGCCTCTACGCTCAGGGCCACCGCGGCATGAGCGGGCACCGAGTCGACGACCTCTCGACGCAAGGGTCTTCGCGCGCCGACGCGTCAACGATCCCAGCGAGCCCCGGTGCGAACGGAACGGCTGTAGGCGTCGGCGAGGAAGGAGAGCGCGACGCGCCACCCACTCGGAGCCGGACGGTGGTGATGCATGCCTGGGATGCGATCGATCAGTCCGGGGAGTCGCAGGCCGCCGCACGTCGTAGCTGAGCCGGCATTCGACCTCGAGGGTCAATGGTCAGGGGAGAACCTCGGCAACGCTGCGGGCTCCGGTTATCGCAGGCTCCGGCCGTCGGGGACCCTAACCGGGGCCAGTCCCGCTTGACACACTCACACAAGCGAACTCCACCGAGTTTCCGCAGCCGGAACCTACGCACCACACCGCTTGGCGTCGCCGGGGCGAAGCCCCGTCTAGGTTGAGAATGCTAACGTTAGGGACGGTCGTCGTTCCCGGTGGGCACTGGATGGAGATCGTCGGTGTTGGGGCCTGCCGAGTTGCACGTTGGCGACGGATCGGCACCGCTTGCACGAAGGTGAGTGGGAATGTTTGGTAGCGCGAGAGCACCACTTGTCGATGCCGTCATCACGAACCACAACACGTCCGCTCTGGCCGAAGTTGCGTTGCTGTCGTTCCTGTTGGACTCAGGCACTTCCGACCGAGCAAACATCAGGATTACGGTCGCCGACAACTGGTCGACCGACGGAGCCTCGGCGCGACTCGCAAAGACGGCCGCACTCGTGGGCGCTCAGCATGCAAAAACCCGGTGGCCTCATCCGGGTGCGGATGCCACAAGGCGACTGGATTCTGCTGGCGACGCCCTCCGAGACTTCGTCGTATCCCACCAAGAGGCGGACTACTACTTCTTCATCGACTCGGACATTGAGTTCTATGGTTACCGCACCCTCGATGCCATGCTCGATTTCTACTCGGAATCGAAGAACGTCTGGGCTGTCACCGCCCAACTCGAACGATCGGACGCCCTGCCATTGCCACAGCTGCTCGTGGATGGTCAGGTCCACGATCTCGCAATCGAGCGGTCTGTTGGCGGACGGCACGGGCCGAGTCGAAAGGAATTCAGCGGCCGACTCCAGCCTCGTTGTCCCCATGCATGCACCCTCATCGGTCGCACGGAAACGTTCCTGAACCTCGCAACGCGGATCGGCCTGAGCGCGGCGGTGATCATGAGCGGCGACGGCGACATCGGCGGCTTCTACGACAACTTTGGGCTCGCGACCCGCGTGATGGAAGTAGCCGGATACCGATACGAGGTTGCTCCCGTAAGCGTTCGGCACGCGTTCGGCGGGAGCTGGGCAGGACAGCACCGCCAAGCACGCGAGCAGACGGCAGAACGGCGGCGAGAACGGCTCCGGCTGCAGCTCGGCTTAGATTGAAGCCCAAGAACCCGGTAGGCGCCGTCGCCGATCCCGCTCGGCCCCCCAGGTCGAGGCCGGGTCTTCTCATTCAATCGCGATGACATCGGCCGTGCTCGGCGATCACATCCGAGATGACTTGGCGCGCACTTACACGCCACCCGGAGCGCAACCCGGCAACCGACGCCGCGGCCGGGCCCGCCCGGCGCGCGTCAGCCAGCGTGATCAAGGCCTTCCAGAGCGTCCACGCGCGGCCCCGTGCCCATGTCGGTTCGTCCAACGGCAGGCCGGAACGGAAAGCGTTTCGGCTCTCTTCCGTGAGGAATGTCCACGCGATCATGAGATCGCACGCGGGGTCTCCGACCCCACAACATCCGAAATCGATCACGGCATTCAGGTGACCATCAACGACGAGGAGGTTGGTCGGAGCAACGTCTCCATGAAGCCAGACCGGAGCGCCGCGCCACGTTGTATCGAGGCCGGCTTCCCAGACTGCGGTCGCGGCCCGGCCATCGATCTCATCGTCGAGAGCCGCGATGCTCGCTCTGGCGTCGGCGTCATAGACGTACAGCGCCGCGCCGCGGAAGAAGTTGTGCTCACCCGGTGGCGGACCGCCGCTTGGATCGATCTGCTGGAGAGCGGCAAGAAATTCGCTGAGCTCAGCGGCAAAGGACCGAAGATCCCGAACACCCTCGACCGTCGACGGCTCTCCCTCCCGCCACCGGTAGATCGACCACGGCCGAGGAAAATCGGCGCTCGGCGCGCCTTTCGCGATTGGTTCGGGAATCAGGCGCGGGAGGAAGCGCGCGAGTATCGGCAACCACCTGCGCTCCTTGTCGACCTGCATCGCGTAAACGTCGGCGGTCGGTAGTCGCACCGACATGTCCGGCCCGAGGCGGAACGTGGAGTTGTCCCACCCGTCTTGCTCGACCGGCACGATCGGCATCCCCGCCAGCGCCGGGAACTGTTTCGCGACAAGTCGAGACACGAGTTCCGCCGTGATATCGATTTTGTTGAAGGACGGCGTCATCGATGCGGCGCGACCAGTATCCACTCCGTGAACTGAATCGACTCGACGCCAGCCCGAGTGACCGCTCGACCGGAAACTTCGACGTTCATTCCCGCGCTGTCATCGGTGACCCGCACAAGTGCAAACTGGCCCACGTCGCCCTCTCCTCCCAGATTGGGGAAAGCTCCGCCGCTGTACGGTCCTCCCTTGATCGAGCCGCCACGGGCGAGGGCCCCGGCCTGAAGGACCGGGAAGGCACCCCAGACGTTGTGCGTTCCATCGTCGAAAGCGTTCATGTGGGCGTCGCTACCCAGGCCGAGAATCGGTGTTGTCACGTGGGCATCGAGGTAGGCTGCGATCTCAACGCGTTCATTATCGCACACGGACCAGTCGTCGCCGTCACCGGCCGAGGAGATCCAGGGAACCTCCAAATACAGAACGATCAGGGCGATCTCGGAGTCCGCTTCGGCCGCATCAAGTTGGCCAAACAGCCATGCCTTGCCAGGATTCCCGAGCATCGTCTTTGACGCGTCGTCTTTCGCGAAGGGGTCAGAGCGAGCCGATCGGCAATCCGGGATGATAAATCGGACACGCGACCCCCAATTGAAAGCAAACGAGATCGGGTTATCTCCGGATGCCCAGGCCAGCGCCTGTGGAGTCGCCTTTCGGTAAGCCGCGCGTGCGGCAAGACGTCCAGCAGAGCCAGCGTAGGAGTTGTCGCCACAGAAGTCGTGGTCGCCCCACATGTGTGCCATGGGGATCACCCGCCACAGCCGGCCCTGTTTGGAGGAGGACATGACATCGATATAGGCCTGGATGTGGTCGTCCTCGACGGACGACTTCACGTCCTGATAGTGCAGGTCACCGAGATGAACGAAGAAATCCGGCTTGTGGCCGAGGATCGCCTCCCATACCGGGTGCGACGACATCGGGTACTGCTGGTCCCCCGAGGTGTTGTTGCGGTATCCCCCGCAGCCGGACGTCGCGAACGTGAAGGTCTTCGCGCCGATCGGGGCGGTGACGACCCGGCCTTTCCTCGGGCTGGTGTGGCCTCCGCTTCGGATACCCCAGTGGTACTCGGTGTCCGCGGTGAGCCCTGAGACTGCCAGGGTGACCAAGCGATCCCGTTCGGGATCCACGTCGACCAGGGTCGAAACGACGGCGTCGAGGAGATGCTCGTCCTTCGAAACGACGAGGGCGAGCGCGTTCGAGTCCATCGCCTTCGCAACCACCGTCAAGGTGTCGGTCGTCGGGATGCCAGCCCGGGCGAACACGATCGGGTCGGTCGGAGCGGACGTGGGGCGGAACGTCGCCAGCAGGGCGGCGGCCGGTCGACGAACCGTCCAGGCCATGGTTGTCTCCACGCAGGCGTGGTCGTCCAGGATCCGGGTGGCCGCGGCGTGAGCCGAGCGGTCCGCCGCCGTCCCGGTCGAGGCCACCGCCGAACGAAGCAGGAAGCCATTCGTGAAGTTGGCGTCCCAGCCGCCCGGATCGCCGAGGATGGCTACGGCGGCGACTGCGAGCTGTGGGTGCGAGATCGTGACCTCGGTGGTGCCCGTCGACAAAGCGGTGGACTCCGCCACCAGGCCCGTCTGTCGGGAAGAGACCTGATCGAGCGCCCACGCTGTCCCGTCGGGACCGGCCTCGAACTCCATGACGGTCAGGGTCTGCTCGAAGCCATCTGCCGTCGACGTGACAGGCACCGATCCCGGATCGCCGGCGGCAATCTGCTTAAAGATGATCCGGGTGGTCGCACTGCCTTGAATTTCGACGCCCGCCTCGGCCCATCCGGCCGGGAGCGAGATTGTTCCGGCGCGGGACTGGTGGACGCCAACAAGGAGATTTCCGGCGACGAACTTCGTGTCGTCGTCGTCCATGGCCACACATACGGATGCTCCCCGGGCGAATCCCGTCTTGACCTGCCGTGGTGCCGGACCGATCCGCACACCCGATAAGCGCTCGTTCACCGTCGTGCCGTCGACCGCGCATGAGTCGCTCTATGCCGAGCACCGCGAACTGCCGCCGCCATACCTCTCCTCCGCTGCGCGGATTCTAACGGACCCTTCGCATTTCCGTCGAGCCGTGCTGATCCGCTACGGGGTTGCCCGAGCCGTTAGGCGCAAACCGGTTTCACGGCCGACAGTACCAGACTTAAACGCGCGGCACGGCGATTTTACCAAACAGCCTCTCGTAGCCATCGATCATTGTGTCGACACTGAACCGGTTCTCGACCGATGCCCGGCACGCATGAGGATCGAGATGCCTCGCCAACTCGATGCCCGCCACAAACTCATCCATTGTATCCGCAAGGATCCCCGTGACGCCGCTTTCAATTGTCTCCTCGACGGCGCCATTACGCAGGGCGACGACCGGCGTCCCGCACGCCAGCGACTCGATCGCGACGAGTCCAAACGGCTCAGCCCACTCGACCGGCATGAGTGTGCATGCCGCCCGCGCGTACAGTTCGACCTTCCGGGCGAACGAGATCTCACCCAGGAACTGGATCTCTGGTGTGAGAAGGGCCTGTACTTCCGACTCGAAGAAGCGACGCTCGCTCCTTTCGTGCATTTTCGCGGCCAGCATTAAGGGCCGTCCTGCCATTCGCGCAGCCTGGACCGCCAAGTGCGGACCCTTCGTCCGCGTCATTCTTCCGACGTATAGGAGGTAGTCATCCTTCACGGCTGAGAACGGAAATGACTCAATCGGGATCCCATTGTGGATCGTGGCGGCAAACCGCACCGTGGGACAGTTTCGGCGCTGCGCCTCGCTCAGGGCCACGATATGGACTCGCGCGTCCAGCATCTCGTATGTCTGGCGGAGAAAGGACGCCGACGCGAGGGTATGCAGCGTGTGGACAACGTGAGCACCGCTGACGAGCGACCCGAGGGCCGGTCCGATCCCAAAGGTCGTATGATCGTGGACTATGTCATACTCACTCGCCCTGGAGTACGCCGATAGGACGTGTGGCAACTCGATTAGCGGATTATCAATTGCTCCTTCGGACGGAGCTGTGTCGTGGAAGGAACAGAGTTGCGCCTGCGTCGTTGACGTACCGACCGCGAAAAGGGTGACGTCGTGACCACGGGCGACCAACCCGTCGGCAAGAAGCGATACGACCAGCTCGATTCCGCCGTACTTGTCTGGAGGTAGGGAATACCAGCAGGGAGCAATTTCGGCAATCCGCACGGGAGGACAGCGTACACACCGCCCGTCGGCGAGGCGAGCGCGGAAGCCGACGACCGCCGATCTCGGCGCTCACGACAACCACCGCGGGCCGTGTCGCCTGGGTGGCTCGTCTCCCGTACCGGCGGAAGAACGTCGGGATGTCCACGCGGGCCTCAAGGATTGCCGACCGTGCCGGCCGCGCTGATTGGCGGGGATCGGTGCGGCCCGACTGAACTGCACACCATGCGAATTGCCGTGATAGCGACGCCTTGGACCACGGTGCCGCCCGAGCTCTACGGCGGCACGGAGCGCGTCGTCGACCAGTTGGCGCGCGGCTTTCAGAAGGCGGGCCACGACGTGGTGCTGTTCACGACCGGGGACTCGACGTGCCCGGTCGAGCGGCATTTCCTGCTGCCAGTTGCCGACACGATGCGAATGGGCCGAATCCTGACCGAGCTTCGCCATGTCCTCGCCGCCTACGACGATCCCGCTGTGCGGAACGCCGATGTCGTGCACGACCACACGACGATGGGGCCTTTCTACGCCCAGCGGTTCGGCGATCTGAAGGTTGCTACGACGGTCCACTGGACCTTCAGTCAGGAGCTCTGCGACCTCTACTGCCGTGTCGCAGAGAGTGTCCCAATCATCGCGGTGTCGCATGCTCAACAACGTTCTGCGCCCACGGTTCCGTTTGCCCGCGTCGTTCATCACGGCGTTGATCCCGACGAGTACCTCCTTGGGGCCGGTGACGGGGGATACTGTGTGTTTCTCGGTCGCATGACCGACTTCAAGGGTGCCCATCGGGCCGTTGTTGCCGCGCGCCTGGCCCGGATCCCGATCATCGTGGCCGGTCGGCAGCAGCTCCCCAGCGAGGTCGAGTACTTCGAATCGATGGTCGCGCCGATGCTGGGCGATGAGGCGAGGTACATCGGGGAGGTTGCCCATGACCAGAAGCGGGCTCTACTTGCGGGCGCTACGGCTCTCCTTTTCCCCATTCGTTGGAACGAGCCGTTCGGGCTCGTGATGATCGAGGCACTTGCGTGCGGGACGCCGGTGATTGCCTTCCGCGAAGGTGCCGCGCCCGAGGTGATCGACGACGGGAACACCGGGTTTCTATGCGACGACGAAGCCGAGATGGCCGCGGCCCTCGGCCGGATCCGTTCCATCGACCGGACTACGTGCCGCGCTGCCGTCGAGGGCTACTTCTCGACGGGACGTATGGTGCGCGATCACGTCGAGGTGTTCGAGATGCTGTTGTCGTGATGACCGTGGCGATCACAGACAGAAGATTTGGCGGGATCGGCGTAAACGCGGCGTCAACTCCCAAAGATGCGAACGGGAAGACGCGCTGGGCCATTGACGACGATCGACTTCAACGGCACGACTGGTCCGCACTGCTCGATCCGGCCCACGTTGTCGAGCAGCTCGGAGAATAGGACTCTCATCTGCGTCCGCGCCATGGTGCTGCCGATGCATACGTGCTCCCCGACGCCGAGGGCGAGGTGACGGTTCGGTCGGCGCGTGATATCGAACCGCTCCGCCCAAGGAAAAGCGTCGGGGTCGCGGTTGCCCGAGGGGATCCAAAGGACGACTCGGTCGCCTGGTTCGATCTTCTGCCCATGCAGAACACATGGCGCCGTGGCCGTCCGCATGCTGTGAGTCGCACTTGACGTCCAGCGAAGGACCTCGTCCACCGCCGTCGAGAGAAGTGCCCGGTTCATGCGAAGCCGCCTCCACTCAGCCGGGTGCTCGAGAAAGGCGAGCATGCCGCTCGCCATCGAGAGACCGGCATTCTCCGTGGCACCTACGAGGTTCTCGCAGTTGAGGAGGATCTCCTCGTCCGTGAGCGCCTCACCGTTCACCGTCGCATGCACCAGCGCGCTGACGAGATCCTCCGTCGGCTTCGCCAGCCGCTGGTCCATCAGGTCGATGAAGTACCGCATGAACTCTTGATGGGTGGCAAGCGGCCGACCGGCCTCAAAGGCTTCTGTGGTCCACTCGAAGACGGCCTCGTGATCGTCTTCCGGGACTCCCATCAGGCGGCAGATTACGAACAGCGACAAGCGGGCGGCGACATCATGGGCGAAGTCGCACTCCTCCAGGTCCATGGCGCGTTCGAGGGCGGCGCGGGCAGCGTCTCGTATGGCGTGCTCCAAGGAGCGAGCGGAACGCTCGGTGAACCACCCGGCGATCAGGGAGCGAAGCAATCTATGGCGCGGGGGATTGGTGAGCGCGAGTGTCAGGCCGCCGCCAGGGTCGTCTCCGCTCATGAGCGGCCGCAGCAGGACACCCCGCGCGGAGCTGAACCGGTGGGGGTCACGGTAGACGTCCCGGATGTCCTCGTACCGCGTCAATGACCAGAAGGCCGGCAACGCGGCTGGTGGATGGAAGTACACCGGGGCGTGCTCGCGCATCCAGCCCCAAAGCGCGTACCGGTCGCCAGTGGCGTGTAGCGCCGGATCGCCAAGACGAGTCGGTGTTCCGGCAGGTGTCGTCACGCGCATCTACGGTCTTGCATGGAGGTGCTCGAGGAACCGCTCGGCGAGCGTCTCGGCCGTCGTCGTCCGCACGACCTCGCGGCGAAACGAGATGTCTAGACGCAGCCCACAATCGTCCTCGGGCCAGAGCTCCGCATGAAGCTCGACCGGCAACTCGAGGTAAGGCTGCCGCAGGAATGTCGCCTGCAGTCCAGCGAGGGCGAGATGGGGGATTGGGTTGTCCTGGAGCGCAAAGAGCGTTTGGTAGAGCGGGGGGCGGTCGGTGCGCGGCGGATTTACGAACTGCAGCACATCCGCGAGGGGCACGTCCTGCGCGGCGAGCGCCCGAGCAACGAGGCGCCCGACGCTCCTCGCCGCGGCCACCCCACCGTCCAGCGAGCCATCTCGCAGGCGGATGCATAGCACGTTCATGTGGCATCCGAGGGCGCCTTCGAGCCCTGTGCTGTCGCGCTGGCGGACGGGCACTCCCAGCGCAAAGTCGCGCTGACCGCTGATCTCGGCCAGGGTCCTCGCCCATTCGGACATGAGCACGACGAACCGGGTGACGCCGACCGCCGCGGCCATAACGTCGACTCCTTCGAGGACGCTCGGGGAAACCTTCACCGTCGCGACGCCGACCCCCCGCGGTGCTCCCGTCGGTCCGGCGGGCCATCGTAGGGAGGGAAGCCCCGTGAGCTCGGCACAAAGGCGCGCGCGGTGAAACGCGAGCTCTTCATTGTTCGTACGGTCGGAGTACGCCTCGTAGGCACGCGCCAGTGATGGCGGTGGCGGCGAGACTTGCTCTCCGCCGCGGGCCGCGTTGTACGCGCCCGTCAGATCGGAGGCGAGCACAGCCTCCGACCAGCCATCGAACGCGATGTGGTGGACCACGCATCCGAACGCCGTGACGCCTCCGCCCGCCGCTGGGACCAACGCTGTGCGCCACACCTCACCTGCCGTCGGATCGAGGTGGCGTGCCAGCTCGTTCCGTAGCGCCCGGACCGCGGCACCGACCGACGATTCGGAGGGCAGCACCGCTAGGCGAGGCGCTGCCACGTCGACGAGGCGTGCGACCGGCCTCGGATCGGGTTCGTAGGCGGCGCGTAGCGGCGCGTGCCGTTCGTGGACCGCGGTGATCGCGGCCTGGAGGGCGTCGCGGTCGAGCTCTCCTTCGACGGCCCATATGAGGAGGCAGTGTCCAGTCCGATCCGCCGGGTCGACGAGATGGCGCATGAGAAACACCAGCTGCATCGCTGTCAGCGGGACCGCGCCCGCGGCGCGCGTCACCCCCTGCCTAGACGACGTGAACGGGACCTCCAGCCAAGACGTCAGGGCTTTCACGGTCGGGTGCTGGTAGAAACGCGCCAGTGGCACCGGGCGGCCGAGGACGGAGGAGAGACGGGTGCAAACCCGTCCCGCATCCAGCGAGTTGCCCCCCAAGTCGAAGAAGGCAGCCTCGAGCGGGACGGCGGACCGGCCGAGGACGTCGCAGAACGCCTGCGCCACCGCGTCGGTCGTCTCTTGCGGTCCCTCCCCGGTCCCGGCACGCCGCCCGATCTCGGCGAGACCATCGGTCCCGCGGGGCAAACTCGTCTCGATCGGCGGAAGCATCGCGAGGAGGGCCTGCTCATCGAGCTTGCCCCGTTCCGTCAACGGGAAGGCGTCGACTCGTACGATCACGTTGGGTCGCTGGGAGTCGACCAGCTCATGCCGCAGCGTCCGCCCTGCGTCCTCCAGGCTGTCGTCTGCGTTTGTGGGCACACAGAAAGCCGCGAGTTCGCGAGGCACGCCGGCGTCGTCCGGGCGGGCAAGCACGCGACACGACCGCACGGGCAGGACCCGCTCGATTTGTCGTTCGACATCCGCCGCCTCGATCCGATGGCCCCGGATCTTCAGTTGCCGGTCCGCCCGACCCCGGAAGAAGAGCAAGCCGTCGGATCCCCATGCACCGAGATCTCCCGTCCGGTAGATCCGTACTACGTCGCCGTCGATCGGCACGGAGACGAACTTGGCGTCGGTGAGGACGGTGTCGCCCAGGTAGCGCAGGCCGAGGCCGTCACCAGCAATGCAAATCTCTCCCGTCTCATCCACGGCACAGATCCTGGAGCCGTCCAAGACATAGACCTGGGTGCCCGCAACCGGCCGACCGAGCGGGATCCCCTCGGGCCGTCGGGTGTCGCCCTCAGTTACGCGGTGCGTGGCGGCGAAGATCGTGCTTTCTACCGGCCCGTAGCCATTGATGAGCACGATGTCGGAGTGCTGACGAAGGAAGCGACCGACATGACTCGCAGACAGCCGCTCGCCACCCGTCATCACCTGGCGAAGCCCGCGGAAGGCATCCAGATCTTCGTCCACAATCATGTTGAAGAGACTGCTCGTGAGCCAGACCGTGTCGGTCGCGTAACCGGAGACCGCGCTGCGTAAGCCCTGAGCCGACAAATACGGCTCATCCACGATGAGCGACGTTCCGCCGTTCAGGAGAACGGACCAGAGCTCGAGCGAGAACGCATCCCAGGGCACCGGTGCCGCCAACGGCATCACCGTGTCGTGGGCGAATCGAGCGAAGGTATCGAGCTGGAACAATCGGGCCGTGGCGCGATGCGGAGTGACGACCGCTTTGGCCCGGCCGGTGGTTCCCGAAGTGAAGAAGACGCAGCACGGATCAACGCCCCCGACCGCCGCCGGTCGGAAATCGGGCGGAGCTGCGATCGCTCGTGTCGGCGGCGACCAGACAGGCAGACAGGGAAGACTGAGGCTGCCTTGCCTCGTGAGCAGCAGGGGTGCCTCGAGATCCGCAATCACCTCCAGCAGCCGGCGTGTGGGCCACGTCGGGTCGAGCAGCGCGTACGCGGCGCCCGCTTTCAGGACGGCAACCAGCGCAATGACCAGCTCGGCACTGCGGGGGAGCAGTATTGGGACACAGGCGGCAGGGGTCACGCCCGCCCGCACCAGCTCGGACGCCCAGGCGTCCGCCGTGCTGTCGAGCTCTCCGTAGGTCGTAGGCCGACCTCGGCTCATCAGGGCCACTGCGTCGTGCTGAGCCATGGCCGTGCGGGCGAGGGTCTCGTGCAAGCCCTCGCTCGGCATGGTGCACCGCCGCCCACTCGTCCAGCTGGGGTCTGGCTGCAAGCGCTACGTCCCCCCTCGTCGCCGGCGCGGAGCGGACGATGGTGCCGCCGATCGACCAGAATAGGTGAACACCTGCCGCTCAGCAGACCGTCCCAGAGGCGGGGCACGGCACAAGCGCTCGAAGGTGGTGAGATGGCCCGCGATCGTTCCCTCGACATCGCCGTCACAGGCATGGCCGGACGGTTTCCCGGCTCGTCGAACGTCGACGAGTTGTGGTCAGCCGTCAAAGGCGGAGAGGTGCGAATTATTCGATATAAGCGTGATGAGCTCCTCGAGGCGGGAGTACCGGAAACCATCGTCGACGATCCGCATTACGTGCCGGCCCGAGGTCACATGTCGGGAGCGCTCCGCTTCGACAACACGCTCTTCCGAGTAAGTCCTCGAGACGCCGAGATGATGGACCCCCAGCACCGCCTGATGCTCGAGACGGCCTGGGCGGCACTGGAAGATGAAGGGAGCGGTCTCGGGGATCAGACGACGACGACCGGCGTCTACGCCTCCGGCAGCGGGAGCGGCTACCTCCGTAGCATGGTGGCCAGCGGCACCCTCGACGCTCCCATGCTGGATCAGGCGTTGCACGGTACCGAACCTGACTTCATCGCCAGTCTGATCGCCTACAAGGTCGGGCTGACGGGGCCGGCGGTTGCCGTTCAGACGGCTTGTTCCTCATCTCTGGTGGGTGTCCACTTGGCGGTGCAGGCGTTGCTGAGCGGGGACTGCGACCGCGCCGTCGTCGTCGCCGCCGGAATCGCGTTTCCTCAGGCGGGACACCTCCATCTTCCCGGGAGCATTCACTCCGCCTCAGGCGAGTGCCGGCCGTTCGACGAACGCGCTGACGGGGTCGTCGCGGGGTCAGGAGTCGCGTGCGTCGTCCTGCGCCGACTAGCTGACGCGCTGGACATTGGTTCCGAACCGTATGGCGTCATCCTCGGCACCGCGATCAACAACGACGGAGCGGCCAAGGCGGGCTACTTCGCCCCGTCCGTCGGCGGTCAGGAGGCCGTGATCCGGGCTGCCCTCCGCTCCGCGGACGTCGACGGTCCTTCGATTGGCTATCTCGAGGCCCATGGCACCGCCACACCGGTGGGCGACCCCATCGAATGGTCGGCCGCATCGGCCGCCTTCAAGGCGGCGCGTGCTGGGCCGGGGCAGGTCGCGGTAGGGGCGTTAAAGGCCAATGTGGGCCACCTTGACGCAGCAGCCGGTGTCGCGTCCCTGATCAAGGCCCTGGTCGTGCTCAAGGACGGCGTGATCCCGCCGCTGGCGGGGTTCACCCGGCTGAATCCACTGTTGGAGACGGACGACTCGCCGTTGTTCGTCCCGTCCGAAGCGGGGCCGTGGATCGGACCGCTGCCGCGCCGTGCAGGGGTCAGCGCCTTTGGGATCGGCGGGACCAACGCGCACGTGATCATCGAACAGGCCCCGGTGCGGCCCGCGAACACGGCGAGCCCGAAGCGCGTACGGAGACTGGTCCTGCTCTCCACGGCCGACCCGGAAAGCCTCGCTCGCTCGGAAGCTCGCCTCCGCGATCACGTCGACGCCGCCGCCCCTGACCTCGCGGATGTTTCCTTTACGCTCGCCGCCGGCCGGCCGGCGCTGCCGCACCGCCTCGCCGTGATCGGACGTACCTCCCGAGAGATCAGCGACCGTCTTGCGACCGGGCTCGGCGTCGCCCGAGGTTGCAGCCCGAAGGGCGGACCGGCACACGTGGTGTTCTTGTTCCCGGGCCAAGGCGCGCAACACCCCGGGATGGCATGTTCCTTCATCGCGTCCCTCCCCGGGTTCGCCGTGGCCCTGGAGGCCTGCATCGACAGTTTCGGGCCGACGCTGGCGTCGCGCGTACGGGGCGCCGTGCTCGACGTCGCGTTCCCCGCTGCGGAGCTGGACAGGACCGACCTGGCCCAGCCTGCGTTGTTCGCGGTGGAGTACGCAACGGCCGTCGTCCTCTCCGCCCTTGGCCTGAGACCCGACGCAGTGGTCGGCCACAGCCTTGGCGAGATCACCGCGGCTTGCATCGCGGGAATCTTGGACCTCTCTGACGCAGCGAGGTTCGTGGCCGCCCGTGGACGTGCCATGCACTCGTGCCCACCTGGTGCCATGCTCGCACTCGCCCGCGACGAAAAGCGTACGTGCGAGCTGGTGGCCGAATCCGGCCTCGCGCTCACCCTGGCGGCGGTCAACGGCCCTGAGCTCTGCGTGGTCGCCGGGAGCCCCAGCGACATCGAAGACTTCCAGTCCTTGTTCGGTGACCACTTCTTCACCAAGGTCCTGAGGACAAGCCGCGCCTTCCACTCGCCCCTGATCGAAGCGGCCGTGCCGGAGATGGCCAGTTCGCTCGCCGGCGTCGAGCTCCACAACGCGACAGTTCCTCTCGCCATGAACACGACGGGGCAAATCGTCGGGCCAGGCACCACCCGTACCCGGCCCGACTACTTTCTCGAGCAGGCTCGCCGCCCAGTGCGGTTTGCCGACGCGCTGACCGCCGTCGCCGCCCGCTTCCCGGGCGCCGTCGCCGTCGAGGTTGGACCGGGCCGGACGCTCTCAGCACTGGCCGAGGGCATGAATCTGAGCGCGTTCCCGCTCGCAGGCGGCCGGGATCCCGACACCGCCGAGGCGCTGTCGACGCTGGGTCGGCTGTGGACGCTCGGGCAACCCGTTGCGGTGACCGCCTTGTGTTCCGACGGCAGGCCGATACATCTGCCGTCCTATCCGTTCGGCGGGCCCAGTTGGATCGCCGCCGAGGCACTCCCGCGCCTGCGGGCGACCGGTCCGGCTCATGATACGACGGCCGGCCCGGACGCCCGCTCCCCCGAGCCGACATGGGAGCCCACCCAGAATGCCGGCAACGAGAACCTTGCCCAGGAGTGGTCCAAACCGGACGCGGAGGTACTGCTCACCAGGTTGTGGGCGGAGCTGCTCGGTCACGGCGACCTCACGGCCGATTCCGACTTCTTCGAGTTGGGGGGAGACTCGCTCCTGATAACACAGCTCGCCCGTCGTCTGAACCGGGAGGTCGGAGTCAGGGTCCCGCTCCGGGCGATGCTCGCGGCGAAGACGCTTGGAGGTCAGAGCCAGGTCGTCCTCGACGAGTTGGCGCAGCCCACAGGCGATCCCACCGGACCGGGATAGCGTGGAATGCCACCCCGCGTGAGCCGGCTCGTTCCGGAGCTGTTTCCTCAGCCCCGCCACCTCGTCCACATCGATCGGTCTGCTCGCTCGAGCGTACGGCTTGTGTACAAACACGACCGGGGACTGCCGCAGCAGGGCTACGAACTCGAGGTCAGCCCCGATCGCGCCACGCTCGCCGCCGGCGACGAGGCGGGGCGACGGTACGGTGAGCAGGCCGTCGCGCAGCTGCGCGACGGCGACGGTTCCCTGCCGTCGTTGCACCTGCGTGACTGGCCCGACATCGCCGTTCGCGGCTACATGCTCGACGTGAGCCGCGACCGGGTTCCGACCCAGGAGACGCTCGGCCGCCTGGTGGAGGTGCTCGCTCTCGCCCGGTTCAACCATCTTCAGCTCTACGTGGAGCATACGTTCGCCTACCCGGGCCACGAGGCAGTGTGGCGCGACGCGTCGGGCCTGTCCGGTGGTGACCTCGAGTGGCTCGACCGCCGCTGCGCAGCCGTGGGCATCGAGCTCGCCGTCAACCAGAACACCTTCGGGCACATGGAACGCTGGCTACGGCACGACGCCTATCGCAGTCGCGCCGAATGCCGCGACGGCATCGACGTTGGTGCTGGCAAGAAACGGCCGCCGTCCGTGCTGGCTCCGACACCGGAGAACGCCGCGTTCGCCGTCGAGCTGTGCCGCGCACAGCTCGGCCACGTCCGCAGCGGGCGTATCAACATCGGTTGCGACGAGACCTTTGATCTTGGACGCGGCGTGAGTGCGGCGCGCGCCGCTCGGGTCGGCACCGAGCTCGTGTACGTCGAGCACGTTGCCCGGATCATGGCGCCGCTCGTGGACGAGGGCTACAGCATCCTCTTCTGGGGTGACATGCTCCGTTCACACCCTCACCTGGTCGACCACCTGCCGAACGGGGATATCACCGCCGTGGCCTGGACCTACGAGTCGCCGTGCGAAAGCGACATCTCCCTCCCGGCGACGGTCGCAGCGACGCTCGCCAGTCTCGGGTTCGACCTGGACGCTCACCGAGGCTTCGCCATCAATGCGGCGCCATTCGCCGCGGTCGACTTCCCATTCTGGGTGGCTCCTGGGACGTCTTCGTGGAACTCATTGGTTGGCCGGCTCGACAACGCCCGGGAGAACATCCTCGACGCAGCACAGAATGCGCGGACGCTCGGTGCACGGGGGCTGCTCCTCACCGACTGGGGCGACGGCGGCCATCATCAGCCGCTCTCGGTGAGCTACCCCCCTATCGCTTATGCCGGCGCCGTGTCATGGTGCGCGGATGCGAATGAGCGGCTCGACCTCGCCCACGTCGTGAGCCGATTCGTCACGAACGATCCCACCGGAACCGCCGGACGTGCACTTGTGGAACTCGGCAGTTTGTGCCGGCAGACTGGCCAGTACGTGATGAATGGCAGCCCGCTTCACTCCGCCCTTTTCCCTCAGCAGACGAACGTCGCAGTGGGTGCGCTAGACGCGTCGCGGATGGGCGACGTGCTCGATCGGCTCGAAACCGTCGAGATCGATCTGTCTGGTGCGTCCCCACGGTCGTCGGACGGGAGCACGATGATCGAGGAGCTGCGCACTGCCGCCAGGCTGGCGCGCCACGGTGCGCTTCGATTGCTCGTTCAGGTGGGAGCGGCTTCGGTCAGCGCGGCTGAGCTTCATGCCGACCTCGCCTGGCTTGTGGAACGCTACCGGGCCGACTGGGCGCGTCGGAGCCGGCCGGGTGGCCTCGACGACAGCGTCGCCCACTTTGCGCCCGCCCTCGCCGACTATGCCGCGGGCACTGCGTAAGGCCCGACAACCGACGGGTGTGGCTGGACCTCAGTCCATCCACTCTCGGCGGACGACGTAGAGGAGATATTCCTTGCGCTTGAGCGGGTCGGGCTTAGTCCTGGGGCGACTCGGGGCTGGCCCTTGGACGGGCAGATACGAGTCGAAGCGAGACTCAAGAAAACCCTCACCGCTCGTGAGCTCGGGGAGCTGCTGCTGCAGCTCATGGAGGCGAGCGACAGGGATGGTTCCTTCGAGCGTGCTCGAGGGTCCGTCGACAGAGGTGGACCCTGGTACGGCTTGCAAGCGTGCGAGCACGGGGAGCATCGCCCTGAGCGTTTCCGTCGGAATCTCGAGCCGGTAACAGAGGACCGGCTCATGCACCGAGGTCCCACTCTGCTTCAACGCGTCCATCAGGACGACCGGCGTGAGATTGCGGAAGTCCCCCGCCGTGCTCGACATGTTCTTGTCGAAGGTGCCATGGGACGCGCTCTGTCGTGGCGAGTAGCCTGAGTGCGTCATCGTCACCGTGCAGTCGGTGACCTCCCACCCGTAGAGACCTTGCCGCAGCGTCGCGTGCACGGTCTCCTCGACGGCTTTGAGGAACGCATGCGGTAGTGACCCCCGCTCGATCTCCAGTCGGAGCTCGACACCGGAGCCGATCGGAGCGGGGTCGACGCGCAGGCCGACCCCAGCGAGGAAAGGATGCGCTGAGGAACGCCCGCCCGGGAGGGTCTCGATCGCCGCCCCGGTGCCGATCGGACGTTCGATGCAGATCGTCGTCGTCCCCCGGAACTCGACCTCGATGCCGAACTCGCCCGCAAGAGTCTCCTGAATGACTTCTCGTTGGACCTCGCCGTACAGCGACAGGTACATCTCCTGGCGGACGTCGTCTTGCCGCACGTTGATGAGCGGATCTTGCTCGGAAAGCTGATCGAGCGCCGCGCGAAGAGCGTTCTTCTGAGCGGCCTCCCGCGGCACGATCACCGTCTCGAGCGTTGGCGAAGCGAAGTGGCGTCGCTCCGCGCTCGTTTGAAACTCTCCGATGGCATCGCCAACCTGGATCTCGCTCAACCCCCACAGTTTCGCGATGTGGCCGGCAGAGACCGACGCGGCTGCGACGACCGAGCCGTTGTCAAAGACACTGATGGCCGTGATTTTCTCTTTGTCACCGTCCCGAACGGGAATGCGGTCGCGAACGCGCAGAGTGCCGGAGAACATGCGTACGAAGGCGATTCTCTCCCGAGAGGGGCCACGCTCGACCTTGAACACGGTGCCCGCCACGTGTCCGTCAGCGTCGCGCTCGGCTGCAGGTAGCCACTGACGGATGCCTGTCGTCAGGTCGTCGACACCCGCACCCAGGATCGCCGAGCCGAAGAACACCGGGTGCACGAGGGCGTGCTTGGTCTGTGCCGCGAGCGCCTCGCGAAGCTGTGTAGGCGAAATGCTCGCCTCGTCGGCTACGTACGCAGCGAGGAGCGCGTCGTCTCGAGTGGCCAGCACACCGGCCATGCGCGCCCTGAAGGCAGGGTTGCCTTCGTCGTACAGGACGAACTGGGCGCCTCTCGTTCCCAAGTCGGTCGTCGTGCCCATCGCGATGATCGCCGGCGTGAGCTTGTCGGAGATGTCCTGGAGAACCCGATCCGAGCTCGCTCCAAGCCGATCAATCTTGTTCACGAACAGAAGGGTCGGTATGTGCAGGCGCTGCAGAACACGCATCAAGATACGCGTCTGCGACTGCACGCCCTCGACCGCCGAAATCACGAGGACCGCACCGTCGAGGATGTCGAGCACGCGCTCCACCTCGGCGATGAAATCGGGGTGGCCGGGAGTGTCGATCAGATTCACCTTGACGTCATCGAGGAAGAACGACACGACGGCCGACTTGATTGTGATGCCACGCTGTCGTTCCAGCGCTAGGGAGTCGGTCTGGGTACTGCCCTGGTCAACGCTGCCGATGGCGTCGATGACTCCGGCGCGGTAGAGCAACCGCTCGGTCAGGCTGGTCTTCCCGGCGTCCACATGGGCCAAGATCCCTAGGTTCAACGTTCCCATCGACCGTCATTCCTTGACAGGTGGCAGGCTCAGTCGGGCTTCGCCGACCGGCTGCTCTCGCTCCTCTCACTCCTCTCACCCATCAAGGCCGTCACGCATGGCCAGAATGCGACCGCCGCCGGTCGTGGCGCCACGCTGCCACCTTAGATGCCACGGCACATGTTCTTTCTAGGGCCACCGGAGGCTCGGTTCTCGACCCAAGTGGGGAGAGCGGCCTCGCATTGATGCGGTTCGGTGAGTCTGCCATTCGAGACCGCAGTGGGCCAGCAGACGCAGCCGGTAGTGCTCGAAGTTGGTGAATCCCCGGCCGACCCGCTTGATGTTCTTGATGAGCAGGTCCATCGCCTCGGTAGGTCCGTTGCTGTCGCCGGTGCTGTGGTGGGCGAGGATCTCGGAGCGCCACTTCGTGAGCGTGCCGCCGAGGCGGCGCAGCTCCTTGAGCTCCGAGCTCGTGCACTCGTCGATGACGGCGTCGAGCAGCTTGGTCGCCTCCGCGTGATCCTCGACGGCATACACCTCGCGGACATGCTCCTGTCGATCCAGGTCCCGACGACGTCGTCTCTCGGATCCCCGGCCGCCAGCGCGGCGTCGAGCCGAGCGCGGGAGTGGTCGGTGAGGCGCTCGGCCCCGGTGAGCAGGACCTTGCGGATGTCGTAGAGCGGGTCACCACGTCGGCCGCGGTGGCCGGTGAGCTCCAGCTGGGTGCGCCGGCGAGCGTCGTCGATGGCCCGGTTGGCGAGGTGGGATCGGACCAGGGCGCGGTGCCAACCTCTCGGCTGGTACGTCTCCCTGGCCCGTCCCCCGAACCGGACGTGCGACTTCCACCGCATCCGGCTCTCCACGAGTCCCTCTCGGCTACGCAATCTCCTCGGTCGTCATCCCGCTCCATGGCGTGGGGATCGCCGCCCCGCGGTAGCGGTAGCGGGTCACCGGAACCGCTCGGCAATCGAACAGCGCCATGCCGTCATGCTCGGGCCACCACCCGTTGGCCAGGTAGCGCCGTCGCAGGAACCTCCAGTTGGCACGGCGATGCTTGCGGCGGAGCCAGCCGACCACGCGCAGCCAGCTGAACTGGTGCACGTAGGCGAAGGTCGCTTTGGACACGCCGTGACGGAAGTAGTTGGTCCAGCCTCGCAGCACCCCGTTGAGCTGGCGCAGGAGGTGGGAGAGCGAGTTGTTCGTTCCCGGGCGGGTGATCGCCTTGGCCTTGGCCTTGATGGAGGCGAGCGCCTTCTTCCGACGGCCAGGTGTAGACGAAGCGCTTGTGCGACCCCCTCTTGGTCTGCCGCTGGATGCGGATGCGCCGGGTAGCCCCGGCGCATTGCTGCACCGGGGCCCCCTCAGAACCGAGCGTGCGACTCTCGCCGCACTCGGCTCAAGCAAGCCTCGGAGGGCGACGTCGGTTTATGCCGAAGCTGATTGCTGGGCTTCTGCCCGGCCGGTCTGGCGTGCCGGGCGGGGCGTGGCGGTGCAAGCGCCCCGCCAGCTCCACCCGTCCCGATGAGGTCATGACGACCTCACCGTCGACCCCAGCGGTCTTGCGGCCAGCGTTTCGCTGCGTCACCTGCCGCACGCTGAGCAGCGTGTTGCTCCAGCTCCGCAGCATCAACTTCTGCAGGTTCCTGACCCTGGCCAGGTCCCCTTCCTGCGCCGCCTTGAAGATCCGCTGCCGCAGCCGCCGTACGTTGTCCTCGTGGAGGCGCCAATCAACGGC